>CAZORO010000106.1:0-12415 GCA_964581845.1 uncultured bacterium | reverse complement strand
TGTAGTAGGTTGGATTGCGGAACCAGACTCCCATCCCATCCATGTACTGCGCGAGCTGCCCAGAGGCGGTCGGAGAGGAGCAGCCATGTCCCGAGTCCGGGCAGTGCGCCGCGCACTCCGGAGCATTGCGGTAGAGGTAGCAGGCCGCATAGATCGCATCGGGATGGCCTTGGAAGTTATAGTCAGGTCCGAAATAACCTTCGGGAATGCCGGGGTGTTCCAGTAAAGGCAACTCATCCACATAGGTGTAGAAGGTCCGCATAATTTGCTCGACCGCCGGGCGGTAGGTCTCGCGGGCGATCTCATCCAAGGTGACTGGACGGATGTTGGAGGATTCATGACAAAGTTGAGCCAGTGGAATCAGAACTTGTGGCGGTTGGGTTATCTTTCCAACGGGTTCGAGTGTGATGGCGGAGATGAGGGGGAAATCATGAAGTTCGGGTACGGCGGCGACATGCAGCGATTTGACTGCCCTCCCTCCTAGATCCAATGCAAAAATGAAACGGGCATTGGAACCATCCGAACCCATCAGCCGGATCCCATCGGTCAGGGCCAACCCATTGCGGATCGTGTCCCGGTCCTGCTCCGAGCCACCGAAAAGCTCCTCATCCCGGTTGCGTCCGGGACCAAAAGCCCCCCAGTTGTAATGCCAGATAATGTCCCAGGGCCGTGAGAACCAAAGGTTGTAGCCGAAGATGAGTGGAACAGTTGTCTGGGAATCATCCTCCCAGGTGATGACAATCGATCCGGCTTGATCCCCCACGAAATGGGAATACCCATGATCCCCCTTGGGGCTGTACCAGGAGCCATTTCCCAAGTCGATGTTGTGGATCATGCCGAGGAAGTAGGCGGTTTTGACAGGAGTACCCGCGCAGTCGAAATCCATTCCATCATGCCAAGGCTGAAGGCTGCCATGGTCGATTCCTTTCCCAAGACCGGAACGGAACCACTGTAATTTCCTTGCAAGGAAGGGAATTCCATGCGCCATCAACGGCTCCCCACTCGTATCGGGCGTGACCGCCAGGAAACGGGTATCGCCCGCCAACGGATTGGGGCAGTAAAGATGCGTGCGGGGTACGCGGGTGGAGTGGAGGACCAGACTCAGGCGGGTGGATTCACTCTCAGCTTTGACATGGAATGAACATTTCGTGGTGTAGGGGGTTTTGTTTTCGGCACGGGTGAAGTCGAGAGACTGAACTTGCCCGTTGATGGTCAGACCCGCGAATCCCATCAGAGTTCCATCTAACGCGGAGGCCGGGCCTTTGTCCAGGTTGGGGTCATACTCCAGGATCAGGGTGTACTCACCCTCGGGAAGGTTGAGTGTCTGTTGAAAGGTTCGTGTCTCACCCTCTTTGAGAGCGGGTTCGCGGGTTTGGATACACGGTTCGAATTGGGCCGTCTCTCTCCAGTTGCCGGTGATGTCGGTTGTTTGCATGGCCTCCATCTCCTCTGTGGGAGGGACCTCCTTGAAGTTGTCCACACAGATCCAGTCGTTGTAAGTGGTACCCTTGTCCACAATCTCCAAGAAAACCTCCGTACCGGTATGCTTGAGGGGCGCCAAACGGGCGCGGAAGAATGCCAGGGTTTGATGATTGGGGGTATCCACCCGGGCGAGTTCACGTCCATCCGAGGAGCGGTTGAGGGTGACATAACAGGCTGGAGAACCCCACCCGGAGATAAGGAACTCGATCGCTCCCAAGCTCAGATTGAAGGGATCGGAACGGAGCGTGCCGGTAGCGGAAAAAGTATTAGCCGTACTCCAGGAGTTGAGGTAATACTTGCCCTCCCAGTCACTCCAGTTGGGCTTGAGTGCCTGGTTTGTGGGGGAAGAACTGAAAGCGGTTCCTGTGGATGTCCAACCAGATAAATCCCCGGTTTCAAAACCCGGATTATAGACTTCGGCATGGACATTCACTGCCAGCAAAAGGATTGTAAGGCCCAGGAACAAGCTCTTCGATGTCATGATGTTATCTCCCAGTGCTGTATTTTCCACTCAGTAAAGTCACTGCCTCGATGACACTCTGGTCAAAGGAGTCAGCTGGATTCAACCCGGAGACTTCCTGGAGAACCCCCGCAATCCCTTTCTCCACCCGGATGCGTTCAAACTCAATATCGCCGCTGTAACGTTCCCCCTTCTCATCCTTGGCGGTAAAGAAGAGACCCGCTGCCGCCGTCTCGAGTGTGTTGGGTGAGGCAATACCAGCGCGGTGGTGGGCGCGAAGCGCGCCGATGATGCGGTCATTGGGGGCGTACTTGCGAGGGCGGTCCCTGCCGACACGGAACACGGTGTCGCCGAGGGCGCGGTTGCGGAAACGGCGGCAGAGGTCATCGATGTGTTCTTCCATCTCCGGGCGGGTGAGTTCCTCGGGGTAGAGCTTCAAGAGTGTCTCCCCTGATTCCCGCATGGCACCTCCCGCGATCTTTGCAACCTCCGGGATAGCCATGGCCTCAGCGATGGTGATACATCCCCTGTGGTCGCCCAGATAGGCCGCCGCGGCATGACCGAGGTTGTGAACAAAGAGCTTCTGATCCACATAAGCCTCGAAGCAATCCCGCACCACAAGACCCTTCACTTCAGGAACCTCGCCGATGAAGCCATGACGGTCCGCGACAATCTTGTTATAGGCCTCGGCCCAGACCTCCAGCGGATCACGCGCACGAACTTCGACTGGCATGATCGGAACCATCTTGCCGATGCTGGTGGCGATCAATCCCACACGTTCCTCGAGGGGGTATCCAGGTGGCAGCTCCTTCCGGAGCGCCTCTCGCACAATGTCCGGTGCGCCACGCAGGTTTTCGCATAGAAGGATGTTGAGTGGACGAGTCCTCTGGGCGAGCCCCTTGGCGATGCTGGGTACAATGCGCGGGAGGATAGCGGGTCCGACCGCGGTGGAAAGCATGTGGCACCCCGCGATCTCCCGTGCCACCGCCTCCACATCGCGTCCGTCAACTCCACGGACTCCCTCAACGATCATCTCGGACTCGATCTCCTCTTTCACGGCAACCCGATACCGGTGCTCCCGGTTCAAGGCGGAGATGATGTCCTCGGCCACATCGACAAACACCACCTCCCACCCAGCTGCGGAAAACAACTGGCCCACCAGGGAACGTCCGATGTTCCCGGCACCGTACTGGATGATTTTGTTTGACAAACGAAAACTCCTCCTCTTGTTTATCCGGACAGGTTCATGTTCGAGGGATTCCGCCGCCCAGCCTCTATTACTCCGGCTCGTTTGGAATCAATGGACCAAGTTTGGTGATCAACTCTGGGATGTGAATCGTAGCTACCGCCCAGATTCTTTCATGCCTAATCTCTCCATATTCATGAACAAGAACATTCCTTTGTGAAATGACTTTGGTCCACGGAATCTCAGGGTGTAAAGTCTGAAAATTTCTGGATATTTTTTTACGGCTTTCCCAATGATCTCGATGTGTCTCTCGACCGCTCCTCGCAGCATACGATCCGTGAGGTAGTCAGTATATTGGCGGTTCTTAACAAACTCAGTAATCGCCAGACCTGCATCGAGCATGTCCCACAGGTACGAGACATCACTACTTTTAGGCCGCATAAATCACTCGGTTGGTCGTGAGAATCTCATTCCTCCGGAACGGATTCCGTAGACCCTCCTTCTCTATAAGATCAATTGGTCTTCCAGTCAGATTCTGGAGTTCCTCTTGCATATCCATCATGTCCCAGAGACTCCATGGAACCTCTGGCTCAAAGCTGACCAGAACATCAATATCACTCTCAGGTCCGAAATCCTTGCGAAGGATAGATCCAAAGAGTGAAAGCTCCTTGATCCTCCATTTCTCACAAAAAGAGGCCAGAGCACCATCCGGGATTTCGATTCCGTGGAACTGCATGACTCAATGTGACTCCAACAATTGAGGATATGGTAGCCGATCAGGTCCAGACTCCAAGAGGGTCAAATCTATCCCATAATGATAATTTTATCAAAAATCACGGATTCGTATGATAAGGGATAAACTTTTTTTATAGTCTGTGTATAATGGTTGGCCATCTACGGCTGGAGCTTACAACATGGTATATGTTTTGAAGCGGCTTTCGCTAGGGATCTGTTTGATCCTCCTCGCCTCAGGAGTCCTACTGATCTCCGATTTGAAACGCCGTACCACGCCAAAATCCGACATTCCCAAGGTTGCCCTGTTTCAATTTGCCTCTCGTCCCATCCTGGAGGAGGGTGTCAATGGCGTCAAAGAAGCTCTAAAACGGAATGGTTTCGAGGATGGGAAAACCATCCAGATCCATCCCTATAACTCCGAGAATGATCTCCCCACCGCCAACAGCATTGCCAAGGAAATCGCGGGCGGCGACTTTGACATGGTAATCACGGTCAGTACTCCCTGCCTGCAGGTGATGGCCAACGCGAACATCGACCGGCAGATGACCCATATCTTTGGGTTGGTGACTGATCCGGCGGCATCGGGTGTTGGGATCAGCAAAGAGAATCCACTCGACCACCCCAAGTATCTTGCGGGAATGGGGACCTTTCAGCCGGTCCGTGAGGCTTTCCAAATCGCCAAACAGATGAATCCCAGCCTCAAAACCGTGGGCGTCGTCTGGAATCCAGCCGAGACCTGCTCGGAGGCTTGCTGCATCCTCGCGCGGGATGAGTGTAAAAAACTTGGGATCACCCTTCGCGAGCAAACTGTCGATGCCACTGCTGGAGTCCGCGAAGCGGCGGATGCGCTTGTGTCGCAGGGAGTGGAGGCCATCTGGCTGGGTGGTGACAACACGGTGGAGATGGCGGCGGCCCAGCTGGTCCAGTCTGGTGAACGCGGAGGGATTCCAGTTTTCGCCAACGCTCCCAGTCATCCCAAAATCGGTGCCCTCTTTGGAATCGGCGCGAATTATATCGAGGTGGGACGCCGGGTGGGTGAAATGGCCGCCCAGGTGCTCAAAGGGAGTCTAGATCCAGCTTCGGTTGAGATCAAGAATGTGATGCCGGCGAAGCTCGCCGTGAGTACAGCGGCGCTTGAACGATTCCGCGCCAAATCATGGAACCTCCCTGAGGAAGTCCGGAAAACAGTACATGAGTTTTTTGATGCTCAGGGAAACATGACACCGGGGGTAACCTCCTCGCCAGTGGCATCCGCCCCTCAATCTCCTCCACCCCCGCCAAAGCCGGCCGAGGGGAAAATATACCGTATCGGTCTGAACTACTTCGGACCTGATCCAGGAACTGAGATCGGCATCCAGGGTTTCCGCGATGGACTCAAGGATCTTGGCTACATCGAGGGTGAAAACCTCGAACTTGTGATCCGTCACGCGCAAGGCGAAATGGCCAATGTCGCTCAGATTGTCAGCAGCTTCGAGGGTCAAGGATTTGACCTGGTGGTGCCGCTGACCACGCCCAACCTGACCGCCGCGGCCGGTTCCATCAAGTCCTGCCCCGTCGTGTTCACAATTGTCTATGATCCCATCGCCGCCGGAGCAGGGAAAACCCTGGAGGATCATGCTCCCAATGTGACCGGGGTTGGTTCTCTTCCACCCGTCGAGGACACCTTTAAGGCGATCAAAATTTTGGTGCCTGGAGTCCAAACTATCGGCACTCTCTACAATCCTTCCGAGGCCAACAGCCGTAAGGTGATCGATGTGGCCAAAGCCCTTTTGCCCTCCATGGGGCTGACTCTGGAGGAGGTGCCGATCAACACCTCGGCTGATATCTACCAGGCGGCTCAAGTGGTCTGTTCCCGTGGCATTCAGGCCCTGTGGGTCACCGGTGACAACACCGCATTGCAGGGTTTTCCCGCCATTGTGAAAGCAGCCAGGGAACACAAAATGCCGTTTATCAATAACGACCAGGAGGTCCTCCCACAAGGTTCTCTGGCCGCTGTTGGGCTGGGATTCTATGAACCCGGGTATGCCGCCGCCGCGCTTGCGGACCGGGTTCTCAAAGGGGAATCGCCCGCCAGGATTCCCATGCAAAACCTCTCGGCAAAAAGGGTTGCGCTCAACTTCCAGACCGCCGCGGAACTGAACATGGACTTTCCAAAGGAACTCATCCGGGAGGCGGTTCACTTTTCCGGTGTGGGGGGCAAGATGGGGCACCCACTCAAAGTGGCGGTTCTTGGGGGAGATACTACGCAGCAACAGACTCTTTCCAAAGGTTTTGAGAAGGCATATCTGAAGCCGGAGACCGACTTTGTGCTCACAGCTGTCGATTCGGCCCCCGGGGAAGGCTTCGATGCTCTCATCCTAGTGGGTAAAGTGGATGCCTCTAGCGTGCCGGACACTCTTCCCAGGATTCCTTTCGATCCAGCGGGGGGTGACCTTGCCACACAAGCTCATCAGTGCGCGGTCCAGGTGGTTCAAGCGGTCCTGCTTGGAGAACACCACTCCATTCCACCCGCGCCTTTGTCTCTGACCAAGAAGTGGAATGTCCGCTTCATCAAGCTGGTGGAGGAGGCTACCGCTGACGCGGTTGAAGAGGGATTCCTGGATGAAGCCCATCAATCTGGTCTGGTGGATGGAGAGAACTGGGAGATCTCCCTGAAATCCGCGCAGGGCGATTTGGCCACCGCCTCGGTGTTGATTGATGATACTTTGAGTAGTGGAACCGACATGCTTATCGCGATCACCACCCCGATTTTGCAGGCCGCTCTCAACAAGGTGAAGAAGATTCCAATTGTTTTCAGCAGTATCGCCGACCCTGTCCGTGCCGGGGCGGGGAAGAGCTTCGAGGATCATCTTCCGCATGTGACTGGCATCTCCACTATGAGCGACTTCGACGGCATGGTGGCGGTGGTCCGTGAATGTCTACCGGAGGTCAAACGGATTGGCACTCTCTTCGTTCCAGCCGAGATCAATTCGGTGATTTATAAGGATGCCCTCGCCGAGGCCGCCCAGAAAGTGGGGCTGGAACTCGTGGCGGTGGCAGTCGCTAATAGCGCCGAGGTGGTGGAGGGAGCGAATTCTCTGTGCGGCAAGGACATCGGTGCCATCTGCCAGATTAGCGACAACACCAATAATGTTGGCTTTACTGGTATCGCCAACGCCGCCCGCAAGGTAAAGATACCGCTTTTCGCCTTTGTCAGTAGACACGTGGTCACGGGGGGAGCGGCTGTGGCGGTCTGCCGTGATTATGAGCAGGCTGGACGTGACGCAGCCAAGATCGCGGTCAGGATTATGAAAGGCGAAGACCCGGCGCGGATTCCCTTCAGTGTGGTCCAAAAGACTTCGATCATTATCAATCAGGCGAATGCGGACTTGTGTGGACTGGTTCTCCCCAAGACATTGCTTGAACGTGCAAACGAGGTGATAAAGGAATAATGGAGATCACCCGGAATAAAAAAGGAGAGGTCCTTGAGATTCTACTGGATGGGCGCTTGGATGGTCTTTGGTCAGGCCAGCTTGAAGATGAACTCCAGGAGTGGATCCGTAAGGGCGAACGTCATATCCGTGTGGACCTGGCGGCGGTTCCTTTCTTGAGTTCGGCGGGAATCCGTGTCCTGGTGAAGTGCTACAAAGATCTCAAGAAGTTGAATGGATCCTTCTACCTAACCAACCGCTCCGATTTTGTGGAGGAAGTGATCGAGGTCTCTGGACTGGGGGAGCTATGCGCGTCGCCTGATGAAGATCTTTCGGCTGTCGCGAGTGATCATGCCTTGCTGGACAGTCTCGAATGCGAGGGAATGTCGGTCAGTGTCCAGGAGGTTTCCCCCGGCAGCTCCCTGCGCTGCCGGGTGGTCGGAGATCCCAGTCAGATCGCCACGATGGATTACTCCTCATCTGGAATGCACACGCTCTCTCTTCCACCTGGTGTATTCGGGGTCGGAGTGGGAGCATTTGGACGTGGTTTCGAGGATGTCCGTGCCCGGTTTGGAGAATTCATGGTGGCGGGGGGAGCAGCGGCCTATTTTCCCTCGGACTCTTCGAATACCCCCGATTTCCTGCTCTCGCGTGGCGATTACATCCCTGAGGTAAAGGTCCTTTACTCGGTCCTTTGCGATGGCGAACCCTCCCATCTGCTCCGTTTTCAACCAAGTCGATTGGAGGGGGTGGTGACGCTTTCGAAGCTGGTGAACCTAGCCCATCGAGCCGTGAGTGCTCCGGCGGTGGGACTGGTGATGATGGCCGAATCCGCCGGTCTTGTGGGCGCCTGCCTGAAGTGCTCGCCGGCTTTGGATGAAACCGGAAAGAATGCCTTTGGCTTCCCGGAAGTACGCCGTTGGATTTCATACTCCTCTGAACGCCTTTACCGGAAATCTTTGGCCCTGGTGACAGGGGTCGCCATCTTTGAGGAGGTTTCCTCCTTGCTTCCACTGGTCCGTCCCATGACAACCGCGAGATTCCCCGCCGGGCACTTCCATGCCGCGGCTTTTTCATACAGGGCTTTGCATGGTGAAGAGGTCAATCTCGAACAAATGGTCATATCGCTCTTCGAGGGCGAGACCCTCCAGGGAATCCTTCATCTACTCTCTGACAACCGCGATCTCCAGGGCGCTGGAGAAAGCGAATTCGTGCGCGGAGCGATGTGGGTGGGACCGATCGAACGGTCTCTGGCGTTGTAACTGACTTCAAGGAGGATAAGGAGCTTTCAATGACCCTGCTCATTGGGTCGATGACAATTGGGTTGATCCTCTCGCTGCTGGCGCTGGGGGTCTATATCTCGTTCCGCATCTTTGAATTCCCAGATATCACGGCGGATGGTTCCATCACGCTGGGAGCGGCTGTCAGTGCAGTGTTACTGGTACAAGGGTATCATCCCTTGCCGGCTACTCTGGCGGGAGCATGCATGGGAGGCCTGGCTGGGATGGTGACAGGGATTCTCCATACCCGCTTCCATATCCATGGCCTGCTTTCCGGCATCCTCGTGATGACCGCGTTGTATTCCATCAACCTACGGATCATGGGACGCAGCAATGTGCCCTTGCTTTCAACGGAATGTGTGGGAACCCTCATCGAAAAGGCTGGCCTGGCGCTGCTGGGGGGAGCCAATGAGGTGAATGTATTCGGCTGGATGGTCACGATCCGCGACCTGTCGATGCTCCTCTTCTCCATCGCGGTCATCGCTATGGTGGCATTCCTTCTCTTCCTGTTCTTCCTGACAAACCTGGGGACAGCGATGCGGGCCACGGGTGACAACCAGCAGATGATCCGCGCGCTGGGAGTCAACACCAGCAACATGATCGTGATCGGCTTGGGGCTTTCCAACGCCTTGATCGCGCTCTCCGGCGCTCTCCTGGCTCAATACCAGGGCTTCGCCGATGTTCAGATGGGGATCGGCATGGTTGTTTGGGGCCTGGCCAGCGTGATCATCGGTGAGGCGCTGGTGCGAACACGCATGCTGGGATTAACCATCATGGGCGCGGTAATGGGATCGGTGCTCTTCCGGCTCCTGGTGGCGATCGCGCTCCGCTTCGGACTCAATCCCAACGACCTCAAGCTCATCACCGCCATCTTTGTGTTCTGCGCGTTGATCCTGCCGGGATTGATCGAGAAACTGAGGAAGAGTGGGGGCGCCACCCAACATGCTTGAGATCACCGGCCTCTACAAGACTTTTCATGCTGGAACTCCCAGCGAGGTACGCTCTCTCCGGAATGTCTCGCTGTCGATTGAGGAAGGCTCCTTTGTCGTGGTCATTGGCACCAATGGTTCTGGTAAGTCGACTCTCCTGAATGCAATCGCGGGGTCTTTTCTACCCGATGCCGGAAGAATCTACTTGGATCAAACCAACATCACCCGCTGGCCGGAGCACCGCCGCGCGAAATACATCGGCAGGGTTTTTCAAAATCCCTTCAGCGGCACCGCCCCGCGCCTGAGTATCATCGAGAACCTGGTGCTGGCCACGCGCCGTGGACTCTTCCGGGGATTGGGATGGGCTCTCAAACGCAACCTGACCAGCCAGTTCCGTGAAAGTGTGCGCCATCTCAATATGGGACTGGAGGACCGCCTGACTAATGAGATGGGAACGCTCTCGGGTGGTCAACGCCAGGCTCTGACCTTGCTCATGGCGACCTGGTTGAAACCACGGCTCCTGCTGCTGGATGAACACACCGCCGCGCTCGATCCCAAAACCGCTGACCGGGTCATTCACCTGACCCAGGAAGTGATCGAGAAAGTCAAACTGACCACCCTGATGGTGACTCACTCCATGCACCAGGCAGCCTACCTGGGTGACCGTCTGATCATGATGAATCAGGGCGAGATCCTTCACGATTTCAAAGGATCGGAAAAGCGGCGGTTGCGTCCCGAGGATTTGCTTGCGTTGTTTGAGGAAGTCCGCCGTATGGAGCAATTGGACCAGAGCGCGGCCGATCTGTTGAAAGCGGTGTACATCTAGGAGGTGCCATGAGCCTTCAGACTTGGGAGAAAACATTCTGTGCCAAGATTGAAGAAGTGCCCGCAATGGTAAGCTATGTCGCGGATGTGGCTGATTCAGCGGGGATGCACCCCAAAAGGGTGATGCATTTGCAACTTGCGGTTGAGGAAGCCGTGGTGAATGTCTGCAACTATGCTTATCAGATCCCCCCCGGAGAACTCCAGATCTCAATCTCCCACGAGGATAGACATTTCGTGGTACGCATCATGGACGAGGGAGTTCCCTTTGATCCTCTCACCTTGGAGGCCCCCGATCTCAAGGCCAAGGTTGAAGAACGCTCGATCGGGGGGCTTGGGGTATACTTAATGAGACAGGTCATGGATGAGGTCCACTATTTCAGAGAAGGGAAAAAGAACATTCTGACATTGATCGTCAATCTGGAATCATGAAACCGTTAAGCAACCTGATGTTTACATTGTTTCTCGTGCTCCCCCAGCTTGGTTGGGCGGATGAACTTCTCATTCCAACAGCTGCCAACTCGCGAGTTGGTTCAGTCACTCTGGTGGTTCAATGGACCCCTCAATCACAATTCGCGGGTTATTATGTGGCCCGTTCCAAGGGTATCTACAAGGAGCGGGGATTAGATGTACAGATACTGCATGGAGGTCCTGGTGAGGATCCCATGGCGCTTCTCCGGGATGGAAAAGCGGATTTCAGCACCATGTTCCTTACCGGCGCCATTGCTGCCCGGGATTCGGGCATTCCTGTGGTGAACATCGGGCAGATGGTGAATCACTCCAACCTGATGGTGGTGGCATGGAAAGACCGGAATATCTCCGCTGTCACGGATCTCTACGACCGGAGGTTGAGTATTTGGGAGGGACCCTTCCGTGGCGCATTCCTGGGGTTGTTCCTCTCGTTGGGGATCAAACCCATCATTGTCCCGCAAAACTATACCGTGAATTTATTCCTGCGCCGTGGGATCGATGCTTGTAGCGCCATGTATTACAACGAATACCATGTGATCTATCAGGCAGGCGTGGACCTCGAGGATCTCTCGGTTTTCCTGTTGCGTGATTATGGATTCGATATCCCTGAGGATGGCATTTATTGTCTCGAATCAACCCTGCGTGCTAAGCCGGGGCTCTGCAAATCCTTTGCCGAAGCCTCACTGGATGGTTGGCGCTATGCCCAAGAACACCAGGAGGAGGCATTGGACATCGTCATGCATGAAGTCCAGGCGGCACACCTCCCCACGAATCGCATGCACATGAAATGGATGCTGGAAAGGATTCTTCCCACCATCATTCCCTCCCATGGCGAGGCCTGGGTACCGGGACAGCTCTCGGAGGAAGGTTACCGCCACGGTCTGACGGCGATGAAGCAACAAATCAATCTCGCGGAGGCCCCCAACCTTTTGGATTTCAGCGGAGGCCGTGTCAGTGCTCAATAGGATCAACATCGGCCCCCGTATGGCCGGTATGATCATCCTTGGGGCGGGAGTCATCCTCGCCTCGATCATCGGATACAGCTATGTGACCGCGCGGCGTCTCCTTGAGGATGAGCTCGAATCCAAGGGACGCTACATGGCTCTCGCCACCGCTAACCGGATCGAAACTGTTGTGAAGAGTGTCGAAAAAACGTGCGCCGGTGTGGTTCTTGCCTTGGACCAGACAGATCGGACAGAAGAGAGTATTTACCCGGTTCTACGTGAAATGCTCTCCGGGAATGACGAGATCTATGGCTCGTGCGTGGCTTTACCGCCGTTAGTGAAGGGAGCCTCCAAGACCTATAAAGCGCCCTATGTCTACCGCCAAGATGATGAATTGATCTCCATCGATCTGGCCGCCAACAACTACCAGTATGATGTTTGGGATTGGTATGCCCTCCCCCGCGATCTGAAGCATCCCATCTGGACCGAGCCTTTTTTTGATGAGGGTGGCGGGAATGCACTGATGGTCACTTATGCCATTCCTGTATTCCGGGATGAGGAGAAAACAGATCTATGGGCGGTGGTCACTTGTGATGTGACGTTGGATTGGGTGACCAAGTTCCTTGGAACGCTGCGTTTAGGCAAGGCGGGGTATGCCAGCCTCATTTCGAGTAATGGCTCCTTTATCTCCCACCC
>CAZORO010000105.1:9174-12435 GCA_964581845.1 uncultured bacterium | reverse complement strand
GAACTGCTCTCTGGTATCCGTCATCAAGCCTAGTTCAAGAAACTCCGAGTTTTCCTGGATGATTTTTCCGATACAGAAGTGATTCGGGAGGATTACATCCAGGCAGCTCGATTCTTCACCATTGTCAGAGTAAGGGAACTACCAGTTCAGCTACAGATCTCCTCATCTGTGCGGTGAGCTGCCGCCTGGGTGTGAGTATCTTCACGGTTGACGAGGACTTCAATTACTTCTCCCAAATCCTCCCCATCCGCCTCCATCATCCCATCCGCCTCTAAGGGGAGCCATTACGAGCAGTATGGCTTGTCCCCCAATCCGGTGTATTCGCCACCCCGCGTTGTTTTTGTTCCAGTAAAATTGACTTGATCAAGTCGCGCGGGATACGGTGCAAGGACCAGATACGCACACCGCCATAAGAGACCTCCGCGAGAGGAGGAGAACACTCTTTCAGGATTCTGCGGTCCTCCCAGGTTTCATCAGAATACCGGCTGCCGATGTATGCATAGATGGTGCATTGCATCTCAAAGAGAACTGGATCAATTGCCATGCGTCCAACCTGGACCCCTTGCGGAAGAGGAGTCCAACCTTCAGGCCCTTCATCGTAAACCACAGCATTACCCCCACGGAGGAGCAGAACATCTCCCGCTTTCGCGGTCATCGCCAGGGTTGGATTGAGCATGTACATGGAGACACCCAGGTAATCGAGATCGAAACCCCTTGTCTTGGCGCCATAAACTCCACCAATCAAAGGGGAGAAATAGCAGAGGTTGAGTGGATAAATGTTAATGGTGGGCAGGAGGATGATGTATCCGACACATGCGAAGGCCACATACTCCACGAATCCCCAAAGATATCGAGGGACACGGATCATCATCCATTCCCACCATTCGATGAGCTCCACTGCGGCAAGGATCACCATGGGGTAATAAGCTGGAAGCAGGAGACGGATCCCATCGAACTTGGGAACCTCCGGACGGGAGCTGATCCACAGAGGGAACAGCATGGCCACCCACAAGAGTGGTTCTTCCTTTCCCCACGCACGTGGCTCTGGCTTTTTCTCGAAGATCCCCGGTTGACCCAGCCGCACAAGCAGGGAATCGATCCCCAACACCAGCATACGTATAGCGCGGAAGATAACTGGGATAGTCAGTGCCAGTGGCAACGCCACCAGAGTGAAACCCCAGGGGTAACTCGCGGGAGGTGGGGTACCCTCGGCATAACGCCGTCCGAAATAGAGGACGGCGACTTGGATCTGCTCAGTAAGGAACTGGTAGTAATCCATCGCGCCATCAGGAATCCTCCTCCAAAGAGCTGGCCACAGGAGGATCGCCATGCCGAGAGCTTTCAGCACCAATCTGAATGCGCGGGAGAGCTCCTCCTTGGGACTGATCCGGGCGGAGAGCCCCTTCTCCGCCACAATCCGGTAGCTCAACCACACAATCCAGGCCAGGAAGAGCGGTATAAGGTACAGCCCTTGAATCTTGGTAAGGAATGAGGCCACCAGAAGAGCAAACACGAGATAGACCGTGTTTGGATCCCAATGCCAACGGGTGAAAGTCAGGATGGATAAACCATATAGTGCGGCGATGAGCCCATCACTTCCGAAACGGACTCCATGAACAAGAAACCTTGGGCTGCCCAAAAAGAGCAACACCCCGAGGATGGCCGCCATCCGGTTGACACGAGTACGGAGATAGACATACATGCTGCAAAGCCAAAGAGTGGTGAAGAACTCCACGAACAACCGGCAGGATCCTAATTCGCCAAGAATCGGCGCGAAGACAGCGTTACAAAAACCGCCGCCAATCTCCATAAACGGTGGGTGGCGATGGGCATCCGGAAAGTACTTATCAACCTCATAGAAGGGGGGAACCTTATCCCAGCGCCACCAAGAAGCCAGCCAATCACTAAAGGGTTTGGCGCGATTGTAGAAGAGCCAGGAATCCCAATAAGGACCAAACCCAGGACCATAACGAATGAGTATCAGAAGTAATGCCAGACCGAGCAGGATGACCTCAATAGCTCGGAGTGTTTCGGGTTTCAGTGTGAACTTTTTTTTGTCCATAGGCATGAGGATTCTCACAAACAAAGGTTTTGGTAAAGTCGCCTGAATATCATCTTGTCCTCCCCTCTAAAGGGGAGAGAAGTAGCGGTACGAATTGGATGGATAGAATGGAACTTCCCAAAAACTACGAACCTGAGCAGGCCGAGGATAAGTGGCGCTCCTATTGGAACGCGGAGGAAATCTATGCCTGGGACCCCAACCGTGGACGCGAGGAGACCTTTGTGGTCGATACGCCTCCGCCGACAGTCAGCGGTTCGCTGCATGTCGGCCACCTTTTCAGCTATTCGCATCAAGATTTTGTGGTCCGCTTCCAGCGCATGAGCGGGAAGAACATCTTCTTCCCGATTGGATGGGACGATAACGGCTTGCCGACCGAACGGCGTGTGCAGAACCTTTATAATGTCAAGTGCGATGCCCATTTACATTATGACCCCGGATTCAAAGCAGAACGTGGACGTAAAGGCGATCCGGTCACCATCAGCCGTAGAAATTTTATCGAACTTTGTGGGTCAGTGACCAAAGAAGATGAAGAAGCCTTCCGCCGGTTGTGGACACGGCTGGGTCTTTCCTATGACTGGAGCCAGGAATACGCCACCATTGACCATCACTGCCGCCTGACCTCCCAGGCCAGTTTCCTTGAACTCCTGGGTAAGGGGGAGATCTATCAGGCTGAACGCCCGGTGATGTGGGATATCGATTTCCAAACCGCCATCGCTCAGGCCGAGGTGGCCGACAAGGAAAAGAAAAGCGCCTTTCATTACCTACGCTTTGGAATCGAGGGAACCTCGGAGTATGTGGTCATCGCCACTACCCGCCCCGAACTTCTCGCCGCCTGCGTGGCGGTACTGGCCCACCCTGATGATGAACGCTACAAGCCTTATTTCGGTAAACGGGCGGTCACACCGCTCTTTCATGTTCCGGTGCCCATCGAGGCCGACCCCCTGGCAGATCCGGAAAAGGGAACCGGTATTGTCATGGTCTGTACTTTCGGCGACCAGACTGATGTGGAATGGTGGCGCAAGTTCAATCTGCCGATGCGGCAGGTGGTGGCACGTGATGGACGTTTATTACCAGTCCGGTTCGGTGAACCTGGGTGGGAGAGCTTCAATCCCGATGCCGCCAATCATGTCTACTCTCAGCTCGAGGGACTATCGGTTGGGCAAGCACAGAAAAGGATTATCGAAACCGCGGAATTCATG
>CAZORO010000105.1:0-9164 GCA_964581845.1 uncultured bacterium | reverse complement strand
CCTCGACCGACCCAAGCTCGAAATCACCCACATGGTCAAGATCTTCGAGAAGGGAGACCGTCCCCTCGAACTGATCCCCACCCGTCAGTGGTTCGCGAAAATCCTTGACAAGAAACCGGAGCTCATCGAGCAGGGGCACAAGATTCAATGGCACCCGCCGCACATGGGGATTCGTTACGAGCACTGGGTTGAGGGACTCAATCAAGACTGGTGCCTTTCGCGTCAACGCTACTTCGGAGTGCCTATCCCGGTCTGGTACCGGCTGGATATGAATGGGGAGATCCTTCATGACCAACCGATCCTACCCGATTCCAGCCAGCTCCCCATCGATCCCTTGGATGATATCCCCCCTGGTTTCACCGAGATACAACGTGACCAGCCAGGTGGATTCACCGGCGATCCGGATGTGCTTGACACCTGGGCTACCAGCTCATTGACTCCCCAGATCGCGACCCAATGGGTAACCGATAAGGAGCGTCACTCCAAGCTCTTCCCGATGGATATTCGTCCTCAAAGCCATGAGATCATCCGCACTTGGGCTTTCTACACCATCCTCAAAGCCTACACCCATGAGCGGGAAATCCCCTGGCGCAATGTGGTCATCAGCGGGTGGATCCTCGATCCAGACCGTAAGAAGATGTCCAAGAGCCATGGGAATGTGGTCACCCCAGAGCCGCTTCTAGATCAGTATGGCGCCGATAGCGTGAGGTATTGGGCTGGACGTGCCCGTTTGGGGGTGGACACCGCCTATGATGAGCAGGTGTTCAAGGTTGGAAGGAAACTCTGCACCAAGCTCTTCAACGCCAGCAAGTTTGTGTTGGGACGATTCGAGGGTATCGATCCCATGCTATTAGGGCCGGAGAGGATCACGGCGGATACCGACCGTGCCATGATCGCCGAGCTACGCCCCATGATCGAACGCGCCACAACCGCATTCGAGCAGTTCGATTATGCTCAGGCGCTCTCACTGACTGAAGACTTCTTTTGGCGCACCTTCTGCGACAATTACCTGGAACTTGTTAAGGCGAGAACCTATGAAGAGGAGCTGAGCGAGGGGCGTCTTTCCGCCGCAGCCTGTTTACGGCTGGTTCACCGTGCTCTGCTGCGGATGTTCGCCCCCTTTCTGCCCTTCCTGACTGAGGAGGTCTGGCACTGGTGTTTTTCACAGGATCCGGGCATGCAGGACTCAATACACCGGAGCTGCTGGCCTTCGCTTGAGGAGCTCAAGGTTGTAGTACCACCGCCGCATCCCACGCTTTTTGCGGATGTCCTGGAAGGAATCGAAAACGCCCGCAAGATGAAGTCTCAAGCAAACCTGAGCATGAAAGCTGACATGAAATGGGCGTCCGTGGCGGTTGGTGATGAATCAGGAAAGGATCTGGTCATCCTTGAGGATATGAAGAGGATGTTAAATATCCAACAACTCGAGGTCCAATGTGGTGCTCTGAAGGATCATTTGGTGGAGTTCAAAGAGTTCAAACTAAGTGAGTAAGGTGTTTTCTGGTTGGATGCCAAGACTCCCCCCCACCCCAACCCTCCCTTTTAATCATGCGCGAGCGGATGAGAGCAAGGGGGGAGGAAGTAAAAAAACACACTAAAGTGTATACTCCGAACAGCTACCACCCCCCTTGTGGGGGAGGGTTGGGGTGGGGGGTGCGGTGATCAGCAATCTCATAAGACCGCGCTAACCAATCTCCACCACTTTCCCTGTCACCATCGACTCATTCGCCGCGCAGGCGATTTCAGTAGCCTTAAGGCCATCCTCATAGGAGGCCAGGATACCGAGATCCTTCCCCGCTTTAACTGAATCGATGAAGGCGCGGTCCTCCTTGGCGAAGATGTTGGCCTCACCGGGGATATCAATCGACTCTCCATGGGGACATTGAATCTTCACGGAGTGCTCCCAACCCGTGAAATCGGCGCGCATGGAGGTGCCCCACAGTGTCAGGAAGATTCCCCCTCCTACCGGGGTACTGGCCGAGCTGTAAAGGTTGGCGGCGGAACCATTCTTAAAGGCCAGCTGGACCATCGAGGCATCCTCGATAGTGAAGAAGTCTGGCCTGGAATGGCGGCCACGTACCGCGACTGCATAAACACTCTTCACTTCACCGAAAAGATAACAGGCGAGATCGATGGTGTGAGTGGTCTGCTCGAGAAACTGGCCGCCGGATTTGTCCTTCTGGACCCACCAGGCCCAAATGCCCTCATACTTGTCCGGTCCTCCGCCCACCCAGCCGCCGTGGGCGATCACAGGCTTTTGGTTTTGGAGAAGCCCTCGTACCCTTTGGACTGAGTTGCGGTAACGGGTCATGTACCCCACCGAGGTGATCAGGTTCTTCTTCTTGATCCCCTCGAATACACGCCGAGCGGTGAGGAGATCAATGGCCACCGGTTTCTCAATGAAGAAGGGGAGTCCATGAGCCAGCACCAGGTCCTCCGCTGGTCCATGCGCGAAGGGCGGGAGCATGATGAAGACTGCATCCGGCTTGGTCTCATCCAGCATCTTCGCCGCATCTGTGAAGACCCTCCCCTTTCCTCCCACTTCCGCCTTGCGAGCTTCGGCGGTTTCGGGATGGATGTCACACCACCCCACGAACTCCACATCGGGAAATTCCTTAAGGCCCTGCTCCAAGTGGGCCTTCACGATTCCGCCTGATCCGATGAATCCCAACTTCACCTTGTCCACCATCTTCTTGCCTCCTAAATCACATCAGAATCCCATGTTCCCCGGCCAGCTTCCCTTGGCGGGATCCACCGAGATGATTTTCCAATGGTCATCGGCCTTACGCAGCCGCACAGTAAAAACCTCGCCGAGCAGGGAGTCATCGGTGGCTCCACGACCCCATTGCCCACCTACTCGCCCAAAAATCTGTACCCGTAAAGTGGCTACAGCCAAATCCTCCTCGGGGAAGGTGACATCGGTTCCCAGACGGATTATTTCCACGTGGTCCTTAGTCCTGAAGTACATGCCAGCCATACCAAGGACACCGCGTCTGTCCAGACCAGAACTATCGTGGTAATCCTCCGAAACCACTTCGACAAGCCGGACAAGAGATTTATCAATCACCGCTTCCTGAGCGCGGTCAATGACTTGAATGACACGTTGCTCTTCGGTGATACCCAGCGTGGAATAGATGTAGCGGCCAAGGATAATCAGGGCCACCACGAGGAAGAGGATGTTCCTCCATTTCAGGCGGGACATGCGCGGCCCCTTTAGTTCCTATTGGTTTACCCGCCCGGTATTGAGATGGCCGGGCGGAGAGGTGTCTTAATCGAACAACTTCTCGATATGTTTACGTAGACGGTTCTGGACCGAGTTGATCGAACCTTTGGAGCTGATCGACACAATCCCGTACTCATCTTTCATGTGGTCGAACTCCTTGAGCAGCCGGGATTGGTATTCGCTAAAGGAATCGAACAGGTTGTCGGCCAACCCGAGATCCATACCCGCTTCCCAGTAATTGAGTTTCCCGGCACGGAGGACTCTGGCAACCAAGTTGTCGATATCAATGGAGAGATAAAAAGTCGCGTCGGGGACCAGGGCAAATCCGAACAGGTCACGCAGCCAGTTGGGATCGGCGCCTCTTACAGTGTCACGTGCGATCAAGGTGTAGAGGTAACGGTCCGCGAGGACCACGAAACCCGCGCGCAAGGCGGGGATAATTTCGTGTTCCAGGCGGTCCGCGAAGTCAGTGGCATAGTAGAGGGCCATGGTCAGGCGCCCGAGCAGTTTGTTCTGTTTAGCCGCCTGGAGACCCTGGCCGATCAGGGGGGAACGGGTCAGGCCAGTCACCAGGACACCGCGTCCTTTGCTTTCCAGCCAATCATGCAAGAGGTTGACATGCGTGGTACGTCCCACGCCATCTGTCCCCTCGATCACAATCAACTTGCCCGGGAGATCCAGGTTCTCCATCCCCGGCAATCCATGTCCATAAAACCGTGCTCTCTTCACCGCCGCTTACCGGTTGGCCTTTCCTCGAGGAGTTGACGGACCCGCTCGCGCATCTGGGTCTGCATGTCCTCGATGGTCTGGTTTGAATCGATTACCTCCAACTCCCACTCATTCACCAGCATGTCATACTCGCGCATGATCCGCTCCTGGAAGAGCCGGAAGGACTCCAACGGATCATGGGAAAGGCCCAGGTCCATCCCCGCTTCGTAATACTTCAAGTCCGCACGCCCGACCAGAATCCGGTCCAACGCGGTCTGGAGCGAGGGACGGAAATAGAAGGTGAGATCCGGACGCACCGCGAAGGCATACAGGTTGCGAATCCAGTCCCGGTTCACTCCACGGGCCACATCCCTCGAAAAAGCGGTGAAGACATACCGGTCCGCGAGCACGATCATCCCCGCTTTGAGGGGGGGAATGATGGCCTGTTCGAGACGGTCCGCAAAGTCAGTGGAATGAATCAGGCTGAAGGTGGTTGGTGTGAGAAGTTTCTTCTTCTTGCCAATCTTCGTGGTTTGTTTGACCAAGCTGGAGGAGTTCCACTCAGTGAAAAAGACATCGTACTCCTGCGCCTGCAACCAGGTCTTGAGCAATTGCAGCTGAGTACTTTTGCCCGAACCATCAATACCCTCGACTACAATCAGCAGACCGGGAAAGGAGTGCTTAGTCCTGAGATTATTATATCCCTTGGATGTGTTCATGAGTAATCTGGCGGGAGCGTAGCTCATCCCCTAGGGACAGCACACGCCTCCTCACGAACCTACTTGAGTCCGTGTTTCCTCCGGAACTTCTCGATCCGTCCGGCGGTGTCGACTAGCCGTTGTTTCCCTGTATAGAACGGATGACACGCAGAGCAAATGTCGATATGGAGTTCCTTCACGGTCGATAGTGTTTCGAAGGTATTGCCGCAAGTGCAGAATACTTTCGCGTTGTGAACTTGGGGGTGAATATCAGCACGCAATGGATGGGGTCCTCACTCAACTCTGAATCGGTGATCAGCGGGTATATTACCTCTCGCGCTTGGCTAACTCAATGGTAACAATGCCTATAGCAAAGAGGGCGCAGACCGCTCCCGCTCTCAAGAATGCATCCGGTGTGAGGCCATGGGACAACAGGGGTTCGAGGAATCCATGAGTATCATTGTATCCAGTCAAACGAAGCAAAATCCCCAGTACAAAAGCTACCATTCCGAGATACAAAAGCTTCTCCGCCCATGCGACCATGGTATCAACCTCCCAGATGTGTTCTGATTCCGCGGTACTTGTTAGGAATACACAAACACCACCAAGCCGTCAATACACACCGCTTATTTGGCCTTCATCCGGTGGATTCCATCCCAATCGGAGGGTGGCGGAACACTCCTGTAACCTGTGCAACGGTCAAGTAGAACTATTGAGGGCTTGTCATGGGGTTCTATTTCGAGAGCTTTACGGAAAAAACCGGCCGCTAAGGTCCACTCGCCACGGAAATAGGCTTCTAGACCATGTGAATAGATCCGCGCAAGCGACTCAAAGGCTGTATCCTTCTCATCCCGCAGGCTGTGGAGCTCGTAGACAAGTGTCGGGCGTTCCCTGCCCGCTACGGAGACACGATCAATTGGGCGTGCCAGGATATGGTCCGCGACCTGTTGATAAGTTGCTTCCGAAATAAGGATCGCGGTTCCATAGTATTTCCCCAGACCCTCCAGCCGGCTTCCGAGGTTGACCTCATCCCCAATGGCGGTGTAGTCCAAACGGGTTTGAGCACCGAGATTTCCCACCACTGCCTCGCCGCTGTTGATGCCGATCCGGCAATGGATTGGCGGAAGGCCCTGATCCACAAGTTTAGCCGAGAATCCAGCCAGGCTCCGGATACATCCCAGTGCCGCACGGCAAGCATGCAGGGCATGGTCCTCAACCGGCAGAGGAGCCCCCCAGAGGGCCATCAAGGCATCCCCAATGAACTTGTCGATGGTTCCGCCTTCTCTCAAGATGGTCTGGCAGAACAATTCGTTAATTGCGGTGAGGATTCCCACCACTTTCTCGGCAGGCATTCCCTCGGCGAGCTTGGTGAAACCCACCAGATCGGAGAAGAAGACAGTCACCTGACGGCGTTCTCCCCCCAGGCGTGCCTCCTCGCCGGAGGCCAATAAGTCACGGACAAGTTGTTGTGGGACATACTTTTGGAAGGACCTCAAACCGGCCTTCATTTCCTCGGTGGCTTTCAAGAGGCAGTCGATTTCCTTGATAAAGGAAATCCTGTTGGGATAGGGATCAAGGACACCCTGGCCTACTTGGGCGGCATCCGCCGCCAAAGCCTGAAGCGGGCGTGAAAGTCTCGCTGAGAGCAAAAGACCGGTGGCCACCGCCAATAAGAAGACAATCGCGGCGGAAATGCCATAGATACGGTTGTTCCGGCGGACTTCCTCCATCGCCATGGCCTCATTCACCGCTCCACAAATGACCCAGTGCGGGCCACTTGGGTCCAATAGACGGCAATAACCGCCCCAATAAGCCTCCCCTTCCGCCAAAAAACGGAAGGGAGCATCTAGACGGGAGCCGACCTCGCTGATTTCATTGGGCAGAGATTCCAAAAAGGCGCTCAATATGGGATCCCTGATTGCCCCCTCGGGGATCAACTCGTAATGAGGAGCATCAACTCCCTCCTGACGCATGATCTTGTCTGGTTCAGGATGAGCGATGACACGGTCGGTATCGCCATCCCGTACCTCCACAACGAAGAAGGTGGCCTCTCTCGTTCCTCGCATCGAGGCCAAGAAAGTACACAGGGTGTCGAGCGTGAAATCGGTGCCGATCACTCCCTGTAATCTCTTGTTTGAATCGAACACGGGAGTGGCATAGGTGAATCCAGGTTTATCCATCTGGCCGGTTTGACCGAGAAAAACATAAGCATCCGTCCAAACTGGAGCGCCATTTGCCTTGGCAGCCTGGTACCAGGGACGGTTCCTGGGGTCGCTGCTGGGTGCATCAGGAACCAGTAAAAAGGGGGTTTTGGGGTAGTCCTCGGGCCAATAGTCACGGATCACCAGCTTGCCATTGGCGGGATCTCTCCTGATCTCGCGGATCGAGATCTTGCCCATTGCATAGCGGGAGACATCGAGATACTCACCATTGGATTCCAGTCCAGCGATCAGGTAAGCCAGACTGTGATGGCTGCGTAGTGTCTCAAGCCAGTACCTGGAGAGCGAACCGAAGTCATCGAGCCGGAGAAAGCCTGACTCCAGGAGTTTCTGGGTCACCTGACTGCCGGTATAGGCTGGTTCGAGGAATCGGTTGATCCGTTCGTTGATAAGCCGGAATCCGGTCCTGAATGCCCAGGCCTGATGATTCATTGAATTGGCCTTGGCATTGATGTAGGTGAAAATACCCAACGCCACCACCGTTGTGGTGAGCAGGGTCAGAAGCAGCGTGGTAATCGTCACACGGAACGACAGACGGATGGAGGAGAGGATACGCACGCTCTTTTCCGGTCTAGAGATCTGTTAGGGCTTCGGTCTGAAACCAGACCGTATAACTTATAACAAGCGTTGGTGAGATCGCACAGAGGGTGAGCTGTGTACAACTTTAATCCCATTGAAGCGGAGAAAGAAACCTTTCTTAATACAATTCCCATTCATGAATGCGCGAGGGGTATTCGGTTCCATTCTCTCTGCCAGGTGAGGCTTGATTGCTCATTATTCCGGTTCCATCAGAGGAACCCACCGGAAAACCAATGGGAACCGTGGCCGCGCGGAAGTTGAATGAGATTGTCTCGAGATCCCCCCAAGGGAAGTCCTCATCGATTTTTTCAAGGGATTCTCCATCTCCGCACAAATCCGGGAAAGAGACCTCCAGGGAGCCATCGATCAGAGCACCACCTACTGCGGCATCGAACAACGCCAGGTTATCTCCTCCATTAGAAAGCGCCCCACCACTTGAGACGATCGTATAAAGGACCCGTATTCCATCAGGGAAACCCCACAAATAGAAGTTGGGAGCATTCCAGAGGTTGACTATGGCCCTCTCCCCCGCCCCGAGATAAGTTCCTGGCGGAAGTACCGCACTTCCTTCGTGGTCCACATCGGGAGGATAGGTGGCACCATCTGTCAAGAGCCAACCAGAGAGATCGATTGTCTGATCCGTGGTGTTCAGAAGCTCCACCCACTCGATGTCAGCACCCCGGTTGTCATACATCACCTCGGTGATGGATACCTTGGGGATTTGGAAAGAGGTAGTAGCCTGTCCGATGATGCCCTCCCCATTCCCGGCCATATCTCTAACTGAGGCAGCCGAGATAACACAGGTTGCCGAAGCGGGTAGTGGCTCCGCGAAATCCAGGAGGAGCTGGTTAGAGGCAGGCAGAGACACTTGGACCGGATGGGATTCGGATGGAGAGACTGTGAACTGAGTCATGGTAGAAAGACTAGACGGATCCAGTGGCTCATCGTAAAGAAGAAGCATCTGGTTACAGCGTGTGAAGCGTGCCTCGATAAGCTGAGGGGCGTTTACATCGGAAGCGGGACAAAGGGCGACTCCATCATTGGCCTTCCCCGGAGTTCCCGTGTTGGAATCAGTCCCATAGCGTGAGGATTGAAGCGCCCATGGCTGAGTAGCCCCCTCACAGTAGTCGGAAGCCACACCCAGCGCGTATCCAGGGGTAGGGTCAAATCCCACCTCAACCTGGATTGGAACAGGTTCTGGATCGTAGGCGCCATATCCCAGTGAGGCGATCACTGTTTCACCGTTAAAAAGAATCAACTCATCCGCGCTGTTTCCCAGGGTAATCGCATTCCCATAGGCATAATCCACTGGCGCGCCGCCATTTAAAGTAGTAACCGTCGATCGCCCCAGGACCAGATGTTCCTTGGCGGGGACAAGGACCGGGGGGGAGGATGGGATAGTGTACAGGTCGTTGCCATTATCGCGGATGGTCCAGCCCGCGATATCGATCTCATGGTTGGTGGTATTGAACACCTCGAACCATTCCTTGTATTCATCATCCCCATCCGCGTTAGCGAGAAACTCGCTGATGATGAGATCACCATACTTGGGGGGATTGACTATGTATGTCATCTCAAGTAGCGGACTCCAGACAGTTCCTGATAAAACACGAGCTTTCAAAACAAGGGTCTTGGTGACTGTGAGCGGTGTGGAGTATGCCTGGGATGAGGATGAGGCCACTGCCGTGACTGGAATCCGAGGGTCGATTCCATCGAGGGTGAAAAGGATCTGACCGA
>CAZORO010000104.1:0-12547 GCA_964581845.1 uncultured bacterium | reverse complement strand
GGTAGTTTTCCCTACACCCGAAGGGCCGGAGAGGACAACAGGAATACCTGGGGGGGACTCACTCGACATTCTGAGCCTGTTCACGCAGCCGTTCGACCAGATTCTTCATTTGGAGAATGGTTTGTGTGACCTCCAAGTGATTGGCCTTGCTGCCAATGGTATTAACCTCACGGAACATTTCCTGAAGCAGGAAATCGAGACGCCGACCAACTGGCTCGGGCACCGAGATGATCTCATCGAACTGTTTGAAATGGCTTTCAAGCCGGGCGAGTTCCTCGGAAACATCCGAGCGGTCCGCGAACAGGGCTACTTCCTGGTGAAGACGGGTTGGGTCCAGGCCGCCATTTTCTGAAAGGAGATTCTTAAGGCGTGTTTGGAGCCGTTCGCGATAGTCCTCAACCACAGTGGATTTGAGCTGTTCCAACTTTTGGCGTTGCTGTTCGAGGCATGTCAGGGTTTTACGGAAGTCTTCAGCCAGCTTGGTCCCTTCGCGGGCACGCATATCTCCCAGGGAATGGATGGCCTGATCGGTAATCGGACAGACCTCACCCCATGCCTCCTCAGGGTCTGCGCAGAGATCCACCACCGAGAGTACATCCGGCATCCGCAGGATGAAGTCCAAACCGATTGTGTTCGGTACCTCAAGGGCATCGGCGGCTTTTTCAGCGGCTTCGAGATAGAGCCTTGCCAGAGGAATGTTCAGTGTGGGTTCCGCGGTCGCAACCTCGCTGGGGGTGAGATTCAAAGTGATCTCGACTCGTCCCCGCGCGAGGCACCCCTTAAGGTGATTGAGGATCTGTGGTTCCAAGAAAGAGAGTTGTTTGGGCAAACGGATGCGGGCGTCGAGAAAGCGGTGGTTCACCGACTTGATCTCCACCACCAAGTGCCCCAGGGCCGTTTCACCCTCGGCGCGTCCATAACCGGTCATACTAGATATCACGGAATACCTGCCAACCTTTCATACAAATCTAACGGGCATGTTGAAGGTGGTACTAGTCACTGTCAACGACTCCTAAGAGAATGTGCTATCCGGAAACGATCCTTTGTGCTGCCCTCTGAAAGGAGTCCGTCATGAAATGGGTCCCGCTTTTGCTCCTTCTTTTGTTCGCAGTTACCCAATCCGCCCAGGGAGATGAGATTATGCAATCCGATTCCCCGGAAAGTCTATTGATCTACCAGATGCAAGGCTGGGGTTCCCTCGGAATCAATACAGCCGTGGTTCCACCCGATGGCCGCCAACCCATGCCGCTCAAAATGGCGGGCAAGTCCTATGAGAAAGGACTGGGAACCCATGCCCCCAGTGAGATGGTGCTTTCACTCGATGGCCGTTACTCGCTCTTCGAGGCCCTGGTGGGGATCCAGGACCAAGGTAACCCCGTTGGCAGTGTGATCTTCCAGGTTTATGTGGATGAAGAGAAATGTTTCGATAGCGGTGTGATTCACGAGGGAGAGGTCCCCAAGCTGGTTTCCGTGAAGGTCGAGGGCGGTCAGGTCCTCCGCCTGGTGGTCACCGATGCGGGGGATGGCACCACCTGCGACTGCGCGAACTGGGCGGATTGCCGTCTTACCCCATCCAGCGTGAATTTGGGCCTCAAGGCTGATGATGCGAAAGTGTTATCGGTTGATCTGGCTCCCTTTGCGCGTGTGGTGACCTCGGATCCGGAGAGGCTGGATGGCGCGCGTTCGAACCGGGTCCAGGAGTTCGCCCCGGAGGATGTCTTCCTCGATTCCCCAGTCCCATCCGAAGATGGCATCTACTTGGTCCCAGCTTGGAAAGGGCAGACTGGTTGTATCGGGTTGCAGTGGCCCGAACGGCGTCTCCTCAAACGAGTGATCCTCACCTTCGATGGACCCGAACCTCCCGCCGCTGTGAATCAGGTCCAGCTTCAATACTGGACTGGTGAATCCCCCTGGCAAGGGAAATGGGAGATCGCGCAAGGGAAGATCGAGGCTCAAGGTCTCGTCTGGACCTATACCTTCGGCGGAGAGAATCCCCTTTTACCTGGAACTGGGACTGAGAAGATCCGTTGGATCTGGCCACAGACCTCTCAGGGTGTCCGTGTAAAGGGCCTTGCGGCTTATGGTTTCGGTGCCTTGGGTGAGGTGGCTTTGCGGGTTGAGACTGAACCCGGTTTTGATGAAGAGAATGGGCGGATTGAGGTTTACAACGGCCAGTTGCTTACGACTGGTTCCTCTGGTCTGGCCCTCCCCTGGGATCTTCAGGCTGACCTTTTCCTTAAGGTCCGTTACACACGCGCCCTGCCCTGGAAGAGCGACCGTACCATTCTTTCCTTCCAGACCCCACGGGGTGGTTTTGGTGTGGCGGTCGAGGATGTTTTGAAGAACAAGAGAGTGTATGTCCGTGATTATGGTGTCTATGTCACCCTGGCCTCGGAGAAGACACGGCTCGCGGAGTACAAAACCTCCATCGAGGGCGAGAAGAAGGTGCTTACCCAGGTTCGTGAGATGCCCGACCAGACCTTCGCAGCTGCTATCGAGCATGTCCACAATCCTGTCCAGGATGATGGCCCGATGATGCTCTCCCTGGCTTGCGATAACTGGAAATTCGCCGTGCACCGCGAGGGCAAGATCCAGTTCGATATTCACCCCGATGATCCCCACCAGAGCTGGGGAGCCTGGCAACCGGCTTGGAGCATGACGCCTCAGTATGGGACTGGCGGACAGAAGGCAACAACACGAAGTCTCATCAAGGGATGGTATCCCCTTCATTCCAGTAAATGGTCCAGTGAGGATGGAGTGGAGTACAGTCAACTGGCGTTTGTGGCTCCTTGGGTTGATCCAGCTACCGCTTCAATGTCTCAGGAAGTTAGACCGCTCTGCATCATCAGTATCAGGATCAAGAACACCGCTGAAAAAACAGCGCAGGCTTCGATCTCTCTCCTTTTTGAGGGGAATGAGCCTTTCACGATCACCGATAATGACACCCTCACCAATAATGTAGTCAAAGTAGGAGACCGTCCCATCGTTGGAATCCACTCCCTAATGGAACCTATCCTAAGCTCGACCAGCTCGGAAAAGGGTATCCGATGGACAGGTGAGATTTCTGCACATGAGGAAGGAAGTATCGCCATTGCGATCCCAGGTTGGATTGCCCAGCCTGGAGAAAACCTCATGGTTGAATGGGTTTCCAGGCTGATTTCAAGAACCAAAAAGTATTGGGAGGAATCTCTCTCCAACGCGATGCAGGTGGAGACCCCCGATCCCCTCCTGAATAATATCATCAAAGCTTCCCAGGTCCACTGCCTGCTCGCGGCACGTAACGACCCGGCCGATGGAACTGCCGCCCCCTGGATCTCCTCGGACCGCTATGGTCCCCTGGAGAGCGAGGCCAACTCGATCATTCTCGGCATGGCCCGGATGGGACAGACCGAGTTTGCACGGAAATCACTGGATTACTTCATCAAGCAGTACAACCCACAAGGTTTCCTGACCACCGGTTACACGCTCATGGGTACTGGTTGGCACTTGTGGACCCTTGCCGAATACTACCGTCTCACCCAGGACAAGGAATGGCTTGAAAAACACGCTTCCGAGATTGCGAGAGTTTGTAAGTGGATTGTCGCCCAAACCGATAAGACCAAACGCAAGGGTTTCGATGGCAACACTCTGCCTGAGTATGGCCTTTTCCCGCCGGGAGTCGCGGCGGACTGGAACCGTTTCGCCTACCGCTTCGCGCTGCAGGGGCACTTCCTCGCGGGACTGAGAGATGCAGGCATGGCTCTTCAGGAGATTCACTATCCTGGGGCGGAAGAATTGGTCAAAGCAGCGGAGACCTTCAAGGAGGATCTCTTCCGTGCCTACCGTTGGAACCAGGCACGGACCCCGGTGGTGCCCCTTCAAGACGGCACCTTCGTGCCCGCCTCCCCCTCGATACTGTATGCCTTTGGCCCTTCTGGTGACATCTTTCCCGGCGAGGATGGCAACCGGAGCTGGTGCTATGATGTCGAATTGGGAGCGAATCACCTGGCGGCCATGCAGGTGATGGACCCCATGAGCCCTGAAGCGGGTTGGGCCCTCGACTACCTGGAGGATGTCCGGTTCCTGCAATCTGGTATGGGCGATTATCTCGGTGAAAAAAGTCAAGCGGACTGGTTCAACCTGGCCGGCTTCTCCAAGGTCCAGCCCTACTATACCCGCGCAATCGATGTTTATGCCCAGCGCGATGACGTCAAACCTTTTATCCGCTCCTATTTCAATGCCATTCCGAGCCTTCTCAGCCTGGAAAACCTTTCCTTCTGGGAGCACTTCCACAATATCGGTGGCTGGAACAAAACACATGAAACTGGATGGTTCCTCTCTCAGACACGCACCCTGTTCCTGATGGAACGTGGCGAGGAACTTTGGCTGGCTCCCTTTGTCACCAACAACTGGCTCAAGCCCGACCAGAAGGTCTCCGTAGCTAATGCCCCCACCCGCTTCGGTCCTGTGAGCTATGAGATCGTCTCCTCCTCGGACAAGGGTTTCATCGAAGCTACAGTCCAGTGCCCCATCCGCACTTCTCCAAACGGGATTGTCCTGCGTGTCCGTCACCCAGAGGGGAAACCGATGAAGTCGGTCCTGGTGGATGGCGCCTCACATAAGGCTTTCGACCCAGGGCGGGAAATCATCCGCCTCAAGCCCACTGGGGGAAAAGTGGGGGTGAAGGTGATGTACTGATCTCACTGCCTTGTTTTATGGGAGGGGTTGTTTATGACCTAGCAGGGATTGCATGATAATCATAGGAGGGGGGACCTTCGGTATGGCAATCTCGATGGACGAACTTACAGATACGCTTCTCGCCTTACCACTCAAAGACCGCACGGATCTCGTACTGAAGCTCCTGGCAAGCCTGGATGACCAAGAGGAGGACCTACCACCTGGTGAGGTGGATGCCCTCTGGAAGCAAGAGATCCAAAGAAGGAAAGAGGAGTTTCTGGCAGGCAAGGTGGCGCTTATTCCGGGAGAGCAAGTGCTAAGGGAAGCGCGTGCACAGCTGGGATGCTGAGGCTTGTTTTTCATCCCGATGCTAGGTCAGAGGTATTCGGGATTATCGAATACTATGAGGGATTAAGAGGTGGTCTAGGAACTGAATTTCTGGAATCACTCGAAGAAGCATTGGAGAGTATCTGTTCAATGCCAGAAGCATATCCTGCCACGGGTAGTGGAGTCCGGCGCATTCTACTGAGACGATTCCCTTATGCGGTTATTTACTCGGAGACAGAAGAGAGTGTTCAAGTGTGGGCAGTAATACACGTGAAGCGGCGCCCGGGTTATTGGCGGAAAAGACTATCCAACTGATTCTCCATAATCCTCCTCCTCCTACATGCTGGCGGTTATGAATTCAGATATCCTTCTTCATTATCCCATGGAAAGAGAAGCAACAATGAAGTGGAATAGGATGTTTATCTTTCTAACAGCAATATTCTTTCTTTTTTCATCTCAATACACCACGGCGCAAACACAATTCACCGGTGAGGCTCCGGCTCCAGAGGAGCCTCTTAGCTTGTGGTACCGGCAACCTGCCAGGGAGTGGCTGGAAGCCCTTCCAATCGGTAATGGATGCATCGGTGGAATGGTTTATGGCGGTGTTGATCAAGAACAGATTCAATTCAACGAATGTACTTTGTGGTCAGGTGGCCCAAAAGAATGGAATAATCCTGAAGCACTCACGGTATTGCCTGAGATCAGAAGACTGACCATGGAAGGCAAGTTTTATGAAGCCCATCATCTTGGAAAAAAGATGATGGGGCCCTACACCCAATCCTACATGCCCATGGGAAATATGCATCTCACTTGGCCAGAACGAAAACAAATCAGGAATTACCGGCGCTGTCTGAATCTGGATACGGGCATTGTGGAGGTTCAATACAACGCGGATGGCGCCGGCTATACCGAAGAGGTGTTTGTTTCTCACCCGGATCAAGTTCTTGTGCTGCATATATCCACCAATCAGCCAGGTGGTGTCATCTTTTCAGCAAGCCTTTCCAGCCAACTTCATTATTCAACCACGCATGATGGTCGCGTGCTCATCCTGAATGGGAGAGCTCCAGCCCATGTCGACCCAAATTATTATGATCGTTCCAATCCAGTAATCTATGATGACGAGGGCGATGGGGAGGGAATGCGTTTTCAGTGCCGGCTTGCGGCGGCGATTGATGATGGAGAAATCAATACCAGTTCCAATGAATTACAGGTGAATGGGGCCACAAGAGTTACTCTTTTTTTGAGTGTTTCTACGAGTTTCAATGGATATGATCATTCACCCGGAAGGGAAGGCAGGGATCAGAATGCCATCGCTGAGGACACTCTTAAACGGGTAGCACACAAATCCTATGAAATCATTCGTGGCGATCACATACAAAATCATCAACACCTATTCCGCCGTGTTAAGCTGGATCTTGGACCAACTCCAGCTCAGTCAATGGATCTACCCACCGGTCAACGTCTTAAAGAGTTCGGAGCCTTAGATCCATCGCTTGTGGCCCTGTATTTCCAATATGGACGTTACTTATTGATTAGCAGTGCCCGTCCCGGTGGACAACCTCCCAATCTACAGGGTATTTGGAATGATGAAATCCGGCCCCCATGGAGCTCCAACTACACCCTCAACATCAACACACAGATGAACCATTGGCCAGCGGAGGTCTGTAATCTTTCCGAATGTCATGAACCGTTATTTGATATGATCCGTGAACTGTCGGCTACTGGCGCCAAGACAGCCAGGATTAATTATGGTTGCCAGGGGTGGGTAACCCACCACAACACGGATATATGGCGGCTTTCATCGCCTGTTGGTGATTGGGGACGTGGAAGCGCCAGCTCCACCTGGGCGCTCTGGCCGATGTCAGGGCCATGGCTGTGCCAGCATCTCTGGCAACGTTATGAGTTCAAGGGGGATAAGGCCTGGCTGCGCGATTTCGCTTACCCAACCATGAAAGGCTCCGCCGAATTCTACCTTGATTTCCTTGTCGAGAATGGCCAGGGACATCTTGTCACAAATCCTTCTACATCTCCTGAGAATGCATTCAAAGTTCCAGAGGGAAGAGCCTCGGTCAGCATGGCCAGTACGATGGATATGGCCTTGATCTGGGATCTATTCACAAACTGCATCAATGCCGCCAGGGAACTGGATTCCGATGCTGATTTTGTCGTGAAGCTGAAAAATGCTTGTTCACGTCTACTCCCCCCTGGGATTGGCAAAGACGGACGTTTGATGGAATGGTTCCAGGAATTCACTGAAATGGATCCCAAACACCCGCACACCTCCCATCTCTGGGGATTCTATCCTGGCCGCCAGATCACACTGGAGGGGACACCTGACCTGGCGGCGGCGGTGAAACGTTCATTAGAAGCCAAAACTGATGAATGTGGCGGATGGGCCGCGGTTTGGAGAACCTGTATGTGGGCGCGATTTGGTGATGGAAACCACACCTATACTCTTGTTCAAAAATCTCTTCCAAAGGGGGGAGCGGGAATTTCTCCGAATCTGTTTGGTAGTCATCCTCTGGCGCAGTTGGACTGCAACTATGGTTTTTCAGCAGCCATTGCGGAAATGCTGTTACAGAGTCATAATGGCATAATCCGTCTTCTCCCCGCGCTTCCTGATGCCTGGCCCACTGGATCGGTCAAGGGACTGTGTGCCCGCGGCGGATTCGAGGTGGATATGGAGTGGTCTGAAGGCAAGCTCTTGAAAGCAGTCATCCATTCCCAGAAAGGCGGCCAATGCGTTGTGACCTATGGCGGCCAGAACGCCGAGTTTCAAATAAAACCAGATTCATTCATTACGCTGGATGGCACTCTTGCTGATCATACATCTCGGTCTGATCAATAAGGATTCCTACTGTTCCGAATAGGATACAATTGAAAAGGCATTTTATATACCCGTGCGATTCAAGAGGGCGAAGGGGTAGCCAAAAGTCCCCTCGCCCAGTGGGAGAGGGGATTTAGGGGTGAGGTTCTACGGGAGAGGGGATTTAGGGGTGAGGTTCTACGGGAGAGGGGATTTAGGGGTGAGATCTTCCGCTTTCCTTTTCAAGCGTAAAGGAGTAATATTCTTCCAAATCATATCCCGGTTACCGGGTATAGAAGAGAGTTCAAGCGGAGGATGAGATCCCATATATGAAAAGGGATCTTTTCTTTTGCTTGCAAGAGGTATGATCAAATTGTTCAAGATAAACGGTGGATTATGGTGGCGGTTATCGATTCTTATCGTTGTGGTTCAATTTTTCACATTGGATTCGGTGCATTCCGAGGGTGAAAAAAGTACCGCTCCCTTCCAAACCAAATTCGCTGAAACCTTTCCAACGTTGGATCAACTGTCCTTCAGCAGCATTTCCCGGGGTGAAATCAAAGGACAAGATCTACTTGGACAAGCTGTGGTGATCGTGTTTTTTGAACCAGGCTGCCCTGGGTGCGTTGCTAAACTCCCCACTCTGGAGGAGATCCGCGGAAAATTTGCCCCGGATGAGATCACCCTCATCGCAATGGCTTCCTATGGACAGGGGTTCGCTGGCATTGCTCAACAATATGGATATGATTGGATTTGGGCCAATACGACGAATAAAATACGTCCCAAACTGGACGCTCATCGAGCATTCGAGGTTTTTCTTTTTGACCGCACTGGGAAGATCGCCTACAGATTTCCGACCGAAGACAGAGATATGAAACTTCATATTGAAATTGCGTTGTACGCGATCCTTGGAAAATCTCTGGACATGAGTGACATCCCTCAAGCATTTGCCGGTTCGCAATCTTGTGGCATGTGCCACCCCAAGGAATTGGCGCACTGGGAGAGCACGCCTCATGCACGAGCCTATCAGGCGCTGGTGGCCTCCAATAGCGCGAAACGTGGTGAGTGCCGTTCCTGTCATGTGACGGGTGAACAGGGTCCTGCCAAACACCCCTGGCAGATCATCCCGAATCGGCTTCAAGAAGTTGGGTGCGAGGAGTGTCATGGACCCGGTGGACCTCACCGGAAAAAGCCCTATGCGCAAGCCAGCCTGTACAGTTCGAGAGAGGAATCCTGCAAGCGTTGCCATGAACCAAGTTTGGCGGGCTGCTCCACGTCATGGGGTGAGCCCAAGTGGGACTATGCAACCTCGCTGGGAGCGGTCGGGCATGGAACGGCGGCTCCGGTTTCCAATATCCAGACGGGTAGCATCCTTTATCAAACCACCACCCGGTAGAGGAGACTTCTCGTTCTTACAGGATGAGCTGACCCTATCGGAAGGGATGGAATCATGCCGAAGAAAAGGTGGTGTCTTGCGCAAGAAAGAGGTGTAGATTTTTCATTTAATGCGGTTGGGAAATTGAGAGCAGGCTGCAACGAGGGGGAAAATGGTTCGTTAAGTCGAATGCTCTCAGGAAGATTGGATTGGTGAGCGGACTGGGACTTGAACCCAGAACCAACGGCTTAAAAGGCTCTTGACTCAATTTTCCAACCACTTTGATTTCAGTCACTTATGGCGTTCCGCTGTTTCAGGAGTCCAGAATGTTTCCAGACTGACTGTCCATCTTCCAGAGTTTTCCACCCTTCCATGATGGCCGCAATCGACCCCAGTTCCTCAAACGTAAGCTTCCTGTAGTGTGTCCCCAAGACTGTCTTGGGAGCATGTCCTACATATGACGCAAGCAATGACTCTTGCGCTCCCAATCTGCTCGCCATGCTGACAAACGAACTCCGCAACCGATGGGGTGCGACTTCATTCAAGCGGGGCATGTCTAGCGCCGCCGCTGCTTGATACAAGAACCCACCCGGTTTGGAATTCCTTCCAGGTACCGCCTCCACCGGCTTCCGTGACCACTTATGAGCCAGTGCCTCTACTGTCCATGGTCTGCCCCGGTGAGTGCAGAATAACCTTCCGTCCGATGGAATCACTCTCTGGTTCTCCATCCATCGGCTGAGCACTTGGATAACCTCGGATGGTGCCGGAATTATCCTGTAACTGCTCTGGGTTTTTGGGGTGTGGTGGGGTGTCTCCGTTACGGTAATCAGACCGTGCCGAAGGTCCACGTCCTGCCGCCGGAGACTGGCCGCCTCCATCATCCGGAGACCACATAGCGCCATGAGACAACCCATCGCATGGAATGCTGGTTCGTGTTCTTCAAGCCATCCCAATAGCGCCCTCACCTCGGACGGTTCGAGACAATCAATCTCACGGGGTGGTGGTACTGGTATCCGGACCGAGGGGAGTGGACGGATGCCCTCATAGTTCTGTGACATGAACCTCCAGGTCATCCGGACCGGCTGAAGCGCAAGCCGGATGGAGTCATAGGCTAAGCCCCTCTTTGCCATGTGGCTGACATACTGCTCCACATGAAAAGGTCGTAACTGGTCGAAGGTGACAACTGAAGGATGCCTCTCCGCAAGCCAGCGGAGAAATTGCTCACCCCGGCGGACTGTATCCGATAGCACTTCGGGACGCCGCCGAGATAAAGCCAGAGTTGAAGCCATGGCCTCCTTTACCGTTGGAAGGCTGTGTTTTTGAGAAGGAAGAAATCCTTTCCCGCTCAACACCTCTTGGGATACATGCGCCGCCACTCGTTGGGCTTCCTTGGCTGGCACCTCTGGAAGCCGCCGCTTTGCGTCCCGTCCATCCGGTTGGCTCCAACGCAATAACCAGCCGGAAGGTGTCTTTGAGATTGCCACCACGCCGATTTTCTGGGTTTGATTGCAAGCCAAATTTCTCACCCCCAATCCGGGGATGAATGGCCTATGTGAAGAAAGGTCTGGCAGGAAAATTCCGCTCGCGCTCATCTCTTCGGCAACCCCTCGCTCTTTTCCCACACTACCACGGGCATGTGACTGGTTGTCAATTCCCATGAACCCTTTTCCTTTCCACCAAGGCCGCGAGACTCAGTGTCCTATCTGATTTTCCACTTCGCCGATGGTTGGATATCCCCACCTCGGATTTATCGTCCTCATGATCCCTCTGGTCTGGCAGGCTCATCCATGAATCAAAAACATCTTGACCATGGAATAGCAGCCGGTGGCGCCGTGGAACCTTCATCCGGGCAGAAAGAGCGTCCCAGTCCACACCATGTTCTTCAAAAATCTTGACCAGCTCGCTTCTGGAATAAAACGAGTCTCGTTTAATTTGAATCATCTTCATTTCACCGTATCCCCCGACAAAAACCAACCTCACAGACACTATTTACCCGTGAAATCATACAAAACATTTATTCTATGCAATCAATCGTTACACTTTTACATTGTAAAGCAATTATGCTTTACGTTATCCCTCTGGCTCCCTCCTAGGACTTACGGCTTTCCTCTGAGGTCTAATGTTGGGAACACCTAGGGTTCTGATTCTTCACGTCGGTTCCTCTTTCGTTTTCGGGCTGGCCGTATGGAGCTGACTTGCGGGATGGTTCCTCTTCCGGGAGACAGCTCCTTGAGAAACCCTCGAATGCAGACCTCTTCCCCGATCCGTGGTGGCTCAGAAAATACCGGCACGGAAGCCGTGACAGAACCACTATTTCTAGGTTCTGTGCGAAGCCGAACAATGTGGTATTGCCTCCCCGTCCGAGTCGTCCTTGAGATTACTTCGATTACGATTCCTTTTAGTCCGAACGTGTTCATGATTTTTTCCTTTCTCCATTGCTCAGAATGGCAGGTCTGCATAATCCTCCTCTTCGTGTGGTCCGATAATTCTGCCGATGTCCCGCTTGCAGACGGGCATCTTTGGCTGCGATATACTCTCTGTTCTGCCACGTCCTTTGTTCTGGGATTCCCCGATCCAACGGACCAGGAACCGCTTCATCCCGCTGGCCGTCTTTTTTCTCCCGATGTTAGCGTCAACCCAAGCCAGCGCATGCCGGCATTCCGCGAGTATGTCGATGGTCGGGAAGAGAGCCCTCCATTGATCGACCTGGCTCTGCGTGAGATGCCACTCCTTGGTGTCCCCGGCACACGGGAAGGTCAGGATGGCCGGCTCCTCCGGCTGGAGCGGCTCATCATCGATTTCGTCTGGTAGAGAACCGTCCATGTCCATCTCCGGGAAAGCGGACGCCAAGTCCGCTTCATCAGGCTCTGGCTCTGGCTCTGGCTCTGGCACTGGCACTGGCACTGGCACTGGCTTACGCCCGCGCGCGAGGGCTGGACATGTCTCGCCTATGTCTGGACATGTCTGGACATTTTCCGGACATTCACAGACCCTTACCGCGAAAGATTCCCCATTTCGAGCTAATTTTTTCTTGGTTGCGTTGTCCGCATGTTCTGGCCAGTCATGCACCAAAAGCCCATGTTTTTCGCACTTATCGAGCCATCCCGCCTCCAGGAAAGCGTTTATCAGTTTGTCTGGCCCGCCCCTCTGTTTGGGCCATTCAAGATACTCGGCAATCTGACTATTGGTATAACGGCCAACGTCACCGCGCGGACAATAAGTCGACGTGAAGTGGACAAGACCCTCGATCAACCCCCATGCATAGGGCAGGGGGACCTTCAGCAGACATGCCAGTGACCTCATCTTTGGGTGTAATAATGCTCCACGTTTCATCGACTTGCCCCCCCACGCCGGAGCTCGAAAATTTGACTTTTAATCTGTTG
>CAZORO010000103.1:0-12575 GCA_964581845.1 uncultured bacterium | reverse complement strand
TATTGATGGGGATGACACTGCATACCACCCCGGCGGAGATTTACCGGACCCTGATCGAATCCACCGCTTTTGGCGCGCGTGTGATCCTCGAACGCTTTGAGGAGTATGGAGTCAAGGTCAACCGGGTGGTCAACTGCGGCGGTATCTCGGTCAAGAATCCGATGGTCATGCAGATCCTGGCTGATGTGATGTGCAGACCCATGGAGGTCTCCCGCAGCGAGCAAACTTGCGCTCTGGGAGCGGCCATGGCAGGCGCGGTAGTGGCCGGGAAGGCCGTTGGCGGACATGCGGACTTCGCCTCAGCCGCCAAGGCCATGACCGGGATCCGCGAACATGTATTCCAGCCGGACCGGACTCATGTTGCCATCTATAATCGCTTGTTCAGTCTCTATAAGCGTCTGCATGACATCTTTGGCACACGTAAATATGCCGAGAACCAGTTCGATGTCATGAAAGAACTGCTTGCCATCCGCGATGAGGTCCGTGGTGCATGAAATACGAAGATCTTCGTTCTGCGGTCTGCCAGGCTAATAAGGATATCGTCGCGGCGGGACTGGTGCTGCTCACTTGGGGCAATGCCAGCGGAGCGGATCATGACTCCGGAGTGATGGCCATCAAACCGAGTGGAGTCGATTACACCCATCTGACTCCTGAGGATGTGGTGGTTCTTTCCCTGGAGACAGGCAAGGTGGTAGAGGGTGAACTCCGTCCCTCATCTGACACCCCCACCCATCTGGCGCTTTACCGGAACTTTGAGGGAGTGGGGGGGGTGGTTCACACCCACTCCACCTATGCCACGAGCATCGCTCAGGCGGGACGGCCCATTCCGTGTTTCGGGACCACTCATGCCGATCATTTTTTCGGGACCATCCCAGTCTCGCGCCATCTTACCGAGGAGGAAGTGCGTATAAACTATGAACTCAACACTGGTCTCGCAATCGTGGAAACCTTCCAGAGCTGTGGGATTGACCCGAGACAGATACCGGGAGTCCTGGTTCCCTTCCATGCTCCCTTTGCCTGGGGGCACAACCTAAAATCAGCGGTGGAGAATGCAATTGTACTCGAGGAATGCGCGCGGATGGCGGTCTATACTCATTTTCTGAATCCTTCCGCACAGGGGATTCCCACCTTCCTCTTGGAGAAACATTTCCTGCGCAAGCATGGACCGGGCGCATACTATGGGCAAAGAATGTGAGTACGGGAATAACCTCACCCCCCAGACCTCACCCCCCAACCCCCCTCTCCCACGGGGAGAAGGGGGAGCGTTCCCCCCTCGCCTTGCGGGAGAGGGGGGTTGGGGGGTGAGGTCTGGGGGGGTTTGAATATCGTCGAAAACAGTCCGTCAAAAAAGGAGATGACACCATGCGTATTGGCTTCATGATGAAATTCGATGCGGAACGGATCCGTTTCGCCACACAATCGGGCTTCGGTTCGGCGGAGCTGATGATCAGCCCGGAGGATCCCTTTTTTCCAGGTAACAAGGGGTGGAATACCAAGGCCGATGAGGTCAAGGAGACTTTCGCCAAAAATGGGATCAGGATCTCATGTCTGGCTGCCTTTTATGTCAACCACATGGATCCCAAGCAAGCCGCCGATGGCAAGAAGCGGGTGCGTGGTTCGATCCAGCTGGCCGAGTACCTGGGGGTTCCGGCGGTGGCGGGTTTCACCGGAAGAACAGCCGACCGTCTGATCGAGAACAGCCTGCCTCAGTTCAAGAAGATCTGGACGGATCATGCCGCTTTCGCCGCGGATCATGGAGTCAAGATCGCTATTGAGAATTGCCCGATGGGGTGGCACCACCTTCCTGGGCAGGATGGCATCAACTTCTTCTCAACTCCAGAGATGTGGCGGCGCGGCTTCGAGGCGGTTCCCAATCCGGCGCTGGGACTGGAGTGGGATCCCTCGCATCTGATCTGCCAGTTCATTGACCCGCTGGCCAACCTGCGTGAGTTTGGAAGCCGTGTGCATCATGTCCATGCCAAGGATGCCCACATCAACCGGGACATGCTCCTTCGAGAAGGAGTCTGGGCTTACCATGTGGCCGAGCATTGCATGCCGGGGCTGGGAGATACTCCCTGGCCGCTGGTGATCAAGGAGCTACAACGCCAGGGGTATCGTGGTGACTTGAATATCGAGGGATGGCATGATGACATCTACCGTGACCCACCCAAGGGACCCAAGCAGGAAGATCTGGGGCTACTGGTTGCGCTCAAGACTCTGTCACCGTATGTGGATTGGAAATAAAGATGATTGTTCGAATACTCATTTTGAGCATAGCAGCGTGTGTGCTCGGTGTGGGAGTCAATTTTCTCGCACCCAAGCCTTTACCTCTCATCGCCACCGCGGAACAGTTCGTGATCGAGCATGAAGAGGGTGTGGAGGTCATATCCTCCGAAATCATGGAATTATGGAATTCAGGAACCGCGATCTTTGTCGATTCACGAAGCGAAGAAGCCTTCAGGGATGGTCATATCCCAGGTGCCTTTTCGATTTCCTACAAAGTGATTGAGAAGGGTGAGATTCCTGAGACTGTCGATCTGCTGCCCCGGGATCAGTTATTGGTGATTTATTGTGATGGCGCGGACTGTCATTCCAGCCAGGTGGTTTACGATAAATTTGAGGAGCTTGGTTTCACCGCGGACAAGATGAAGATTTTTGCTGGTGGGTGGGTCGACTGGCTGAAGAACAATGGTGAGATCGAGAAAGGCGGGGGAGAAGAAAATGGGTGATCTCCATGAGCAGAGTACCTGGAGAGGATGGACCCTTTTAGCCCTGCGGCTCATTCTCGGGGTGATCATGTTGTTCGCCTCCTTTCCCAAATTCTTCAACTGGGATGGAGCGAGTTGGTCCAATCCAGTTCCTCCAATAGACCTAGCTCCCTTTGCGCGGGATGTCTACAACTACCGGATACTTCCCATCCCGCTGGTGAACCTGGTGGCGATGTTTGTCCCCGCCATCGAGGGCCTGTGCTCGATCTGTCTATTAACGGGAGCCTGGCTGAGGCCTTGCACACTCATACAAGCATTTTTCCAGATGGTCTTTTTGGTAGCGATGGGTCAGGCCATGATCCGTGGCCTGGACATCAACTGCGGTTGTTTCTCCGGAGTGGCCGACAGCAAGGTTGGATTCTTCACTCTGGCTAGGGATTCGGTTTTCTTGATTGGGTTTATTTCGGTGTTTGTGTTGGCGAAGGAGAAGGTTTCCGTTGGGGAAGAAGCTCCTTCTGTTGTTAGCCAAGAGCAAGACAACAATGTTTCATCATCCCGCCAAAAACAAAATGTCCCCGCCCCCGATGAGGGATGGAGATGACCAACGTCTCTAATACGGAAGTAGGTCATCGTTCAAGATCAAACCAGCGAAGTGGTAGAAGATGGTTTCAAGCAAACCAAGGGGTCAGAAATTCCAATCCCTTTTGATTTTCCGAATGCTCGGAGAATATAAAATGCCGCGGAAAAAGTAATGGGATCAATGCCGGTCTTCACGATACATCCGCTGGTAAATCGGGGCATACCATCCGGCGCACGGATTTCATGATCGATTGATGATAACCACGGCGGAGTTCAATGATATGCCCTTGGTTCCATAGTAGAAATTGGTGAGTGGCGCAGATCACCTGGGCGCCATGTGACACGGTCCGTCCCATGGCGCTGCGTAGCGCAATGACCCACTCGAAATCTTGACCCGATTCGGGTTCATCGAGAAGGAGGCACGTATGGGGGGAGAAATGAAGCGTGGAAAAGGCGTCCCGCAACGTCTCCCCATGGGAGGAAAACAGGGCTCGTGTTTGTAGCAGCATGTTCGTGTAAATGTCAGCGGGGCCGTGCCCAAGATGAGGATTCATGCTTTCCGTTTCGAAAAGGACATACTCGGTATCTCCCTCCTCGATCCGGCTACAGTCGGAACAATGGACGATAGCCCTCAATACGGTGCTCTTTCCCGTGCCGTTCGGACCGATCAATAGATTAAGCCCGGCCATGAACGTCAAATGATTATACCTCTTCACTAGACGTTTGTGGTTGGGACAAAGGTGTATGCACTTCAGCATTCTGATGTCTCCGGTTTACGGCTGCGCACGACCACAAACGATCCACCTCCGAATCCCTCTCGTACGGTATCCGGAACCCGCATCTTACCGGGATGTGTGAATACCGTCTGACAATATTCAAAATCAGTGAAGCCAACACCTGTCAACAATGACACCAACTCCGAGACACTAAAGAACCGTGCCTCACTATAAAAAACACTCGATTCGCGATTGGACTCGTACTCCCGGCCCAGTGCGCTCTCACGATCCACGAAGCCGATAACAGCATAACCTCCGGGGCGAAGCACACGATACATCTCGCGGATGCATCGCGCGGGATCGTTTACAAAGCAGATGGTGGTGACCATCAGAGCTGCGTCAAAACGTTTAGCCGGAAAGGGGAGGTGTTCGGCTGTTCCGCCTATTGCATGAACACCGCGCCGGACCGCGGCTGTGCGCATGACGGCGGAGGGTTCGACGCCCACCTCGATACCCAATGGCGCGGCGAAATGCCCCGCTCCCACCCCGATCTCGATGCCAGCAACCTTCGCGGGCCAAAGTCTCCGGACCGCATCCAGTTCGGATTGATAGGCCGCTGTGTGTCGCTCGAACCAGGCTTCGTATCGATCGCTGTACCTGTCAAAAGGATCTGTCTTTGCCATGAGAACCTTTCATCCCACTAGGGCTCAGTTTCATGGCCAGCAGGAGCTAAACCGTGACCAGGCGGCCTGAATTACGAACAATGAATTTTGGGTCTTCAATCCTGTCTATCTCGATACCCCGGTCTAAGGGAAAAATTTTCATTTCATAGGCCTTAGTCAAGGCTGTATTTTGCCTAACATGGGGCATTGAACACGGTCTCTGCGTCAGTTTGAGTAATCACGCTTCCAAGCTTCATATCGAGTCCTCCTCGTGAGTGGAAATGACTCATCCCGCTATGCTGGCATTTTTTCCAATGTACCTCAAGCGGACACATTAACAATGAAATTTCTCTAATCTAGATCTTCAGCCGGTTTTGGTATTTGGATTCATTCCTTATTGATCCCTCAACTTCTCCTCCGGCTCCAGCTTCAACGTCCTCACTTCCTTCCTCGCCAGATCCGCCACACGGATCACATGATTGTTCGTGTCTGCGATGAAGAGCTTCCTGTTCGCCACACTTAGTCCCCCCGGTTCGTTGAAGAGCGGCTCCTTGCCATCCTGGTAACCCTCCTTGCCGCTTCCGAGAAAAGAGGTGGCCACCTGAGTCTGAGGGATGATCCGCTTGATCTTGTTATTGTAAGTGTCCGCCACATAGAGCACTCCCTCATGCCAGGTGACCCCAAGCGGATGCTGGAGACGTACCGAGGGTCCTACGCCATCTACATCCCCAAACTCGAAGAGATCGAGACCCACAATGGTTTCTACCTTCCCATCCGGATCGAGACCGGCGCTACGGATCGAGCTGATCTCGCTGTCGGCGAAGTAGAGTTTCCTGCCATCCGTGGTGATCCCGCTGGGCTGCGCCAACGAAGCACTCCGGAGCGGGCCATCGACTCGTGCTTCGCGTCCGTTGCCGGCATAAGGACCGATCAGTCCGGAGGCCAGATCCATCCTCCATATTTGGTGAGACCCGGCCATGGCGATGTAGAGAGCGCTTTGATGAACCACCAGGTCCCAAGGCGAGTTGAGGGCGGTCTCGGGTCCCTTTCCGGACACATTGTACTGGTCTGCTCGCTTCCCGGTTCCCGCAAGGATACTGACTGTCTTGGCTTCGAGATCCACCTTGCGTAGGGCATGGTTCTCCGTATCCGCTACATAAAGCATGTTACCATCCAGCGCCATCCCTTGCGGGTGATCGAAACAGGCTTCAGCGAAGGAGCCATCCTTGAGTCCAGTCTTTCCGCATCCCACCACCTCAAGAAGGTTGCCCTCCAATGAAGTGATGACGATCCGGTTATGATTGGAATCCGCGATGAAGAGCCGTCCGCTAACCTCATCCGCAAGCACCTTGCCGGGGAAAGAGAGGGGCATGGTGGGCATCTTGTCCCTCTCCATGTCGAACCTGATTGGCTCGCGGCTGATCAGCCCCTTAGCATCGAACTCGGAAATCAGTTTTGAGATCGCCTGGTCGAAAGGTTCATAGATTCCCTCGCCGGAGGTGTAACCGGCCACCTTGCCCTCCGGGTCCACCAGAAAAACGGTCGGCCAGGCATGGACTCCCCACTGTTGCCAGATCCGCATCTGGTTGTCATTGACCACCGGATGCTCGATCTCATACCGCAGGATGGCTTGACGGATATTCTCTGTCTCTTTCTCGGTGTCGAACTTGGCGGAATGCACACCAATGACCACCAGCTCTCGGGGGTACTTGTGCTCGAGCTTCTTGAGGTCCGGGAGTACATGCATGCAGTTGATACAGCAGTATGTCCAGAAGTCGAGGACTACTACCTTGCCCTTAAGGCTGGCCATCGTGACCGGCTGGCTGGTGTTCAGCCACTCCATTCCCTTCGGGAACTCAGGGGCACGGACTCTCGCTTGGATTTCAGCCATGAGGGGGCTCCTTGTATCAGACCTCACCCCCATGCCCCCTCTCCCGCAGGGCGATGGGGATGCTCCCCCTTCTCCTCTTTGTATCGCACTAGTGAGTGCGATGGGGAGAAGGGGGTTGGGGGGATGAGGTTGGATTTTGGGCACAACTAGATCCATGCAGCTCCAATGTCTTTCCGGGCCGCGTGGCTTTACCCTAACAATGGATTCTCACTTCCGCAATGCAATGGCATCTGTCTTCTTGAACCGTGGCGGGTTATCGTATCCACTCACTCCAATCCAGCGGGGGATTCATCCATGAAAAAGCAGTCGGCTCAGATCCAGATTCTGACAATCCTTTTCCTAATGGCCACGATGGTTATTCCAGCCTGTGCCGAGAATCCCATCGTTCCCTTCAGCCTGAAGGGGGACTACATCAAAAATTGGATAGTCTGCGGGCCTTTCCCAACCATAACAACTGAGGGGGGCGACCCTGATGCCATACGCCAGCCCGGTTTTTACATTGACTATCTCGCATCGATTGGTGGGGAAAAGAATCCCTCGATTGTTGAGGGTGAACCGGTGGCGTTTCCGGCTGGGGCAGTGACTTGGAAACGTGTAACCACCGAGGATTCCATGGTCGACTTGGTCAAGGCCATCTCGAAGGAGAAGAACATCTGCGCCTATGGGTGTTGCATCATTGAGTGCACTCAGTCTGAGGCTTGTGCACTTGGGATCGGCAGTAATGATGGAGTGCGAGTCTGGCTGAATGGAGAGGAGATCCTGGATCAGCCGGGCCCCAGGACTCTGACACCGGATATTGACTTGATTCCTGTAGTACTCAAAGAAGGCAGCAACATTTTGCTTCTTAAAGTCGAACAACGCGGTTTGAAATGGGGTTTCTGTTGCCGGATTCTTCCCTTCGACCATCAGCGCGTGATGGAACGTCTGGGCCTCTTCAATGTGATCACCAACGACAAAGGGCAACCCATTGCTCGTTTCATCCATTCCCAATCCTTGGTAAGCAAGGCGGTTCAGGAAACCACTTTTGAGGCTTTTCGTGCAGGTGACTTGGGCAAGGTGCTGTGGAGTTCCAAATGGAATGGGAACCGCGAGGTTCTCATCGAGGTTCCCAGTACGGATTATGGTGAGTACCTCTTACGTATCCACACCAATCTCATCGGAGGAGCGCATCAAACCATGGAGATTCCCTTCAGCGCGGGCAAACGGATCGAATACATGCTGTTCAAGGATGGCAAGACAGACTACTCAATCGTGCTAGCCGAGGATGCCTCCGCCTCGGAGGAGTGGGCGGCGCAAGAGCTCCAGCATTGGCTCAGAGAGGTCAGCGGGATTGAGTTCCCGGTGGTCAAGGGAACAGAGGGGGAAGGCAAACCGGCGATCTTTGTCGGTTTAGGCCAACAGGCGCTCGGCCTGTTAGGGGCTGATACATCCATTCCCTCCGTAACCGATGAGTCCTTCACCTACCTCAACCGGGGTCCCTCGATCCTGATCTGGGGTGGCAAGCAGCGTGGAACCCAATATGGGGTTCTCTCCTTCCTCGAAAGGGAGCTCGGTGTCCGCTGGTATACACCGAGTGTCAGTGTGGCGCCCTCGCGCAGTTCCTACTCCTTCTGCCAGCTCAATTACTCCGAAGCCCCCGGCATCCGTGTCCGGAATGATTTCTACTTCGAGGCCTTCGATCCCACCTGGGCAGCGCGAAACCGGATCAATGGAGCCATGGCCACACGCGAGCAGCCGGGCGGAGTGGAGGCTTACTGGGCGGTTCACACCTTCTTCCCCCTGATGCATCCTGAGGAGTTCTTTGCCGATCACCCGGAGTACTACAGCTTGATCGATGGAGTCCGGACACATGAGGGCGCCCAGCTGTGTACCACCAATCCCGATGTGGTGCGTATCCTTACAGAACGGATCTCGAAGGTGATGCGTGAGCAGCCTGATTACCTGATTTATGATGTCTCGCAAAATGACTGGCATGGAGCCTGTCAATGCGAGAAGTGCCAGGCCATCGCCAAGGCGGAGGAGAGCGAGTCAGGCCCTGTCATCCAACTGGTCAATCAGATCGCGGAGAACATAGAAAAGGAATTCCCCAACAAATTCATCGGAACTCTGGCCTATCAGTACACCCGCAAGCCCTGCAAAACCCTACGTCCACGCCACAATGTAGTTGTACGGTTGTGCAGCATCGAGTGTTGTTTTTCACATGACTTCCTCCACTGCGCGGAGAACCAGAGCTTTGTAGAGGATCTGAATAAATGGGCCGAAATCGCACCGCATCTCTACATCTGGGACTATGTGGTCAACTTCAGCCACTACATCATGCCTTACCCAAACTTTAAGGTTCTCCAGCCGAATTTGCAGTTGCTCCAGAAGAGCAACGCCATTGGAGTGATGGAACAAGCGGCTTACCAAAGCCGTGGAGGTGAGTTTGCCGAGTTGCGTGCCTATGTCCTGGCGAAACTCCTGTGGAATCCCGATGCCGATGTAGAGTCAGTCATCAATGATTTCATGTATGGTTACTATGGCCGTGCCGGTCAGTATGTTCGCGAATACTTTGACCTGTTGCATGGGCGTGTGAATGAGGACACCCACATCCACCTGGGGATGAAACCAGAGGATCCCCTCTTCTCCGATGAGTTTGTACGCCAATCCGTAGACCTTTTCCAGAAAGCGAAAGTGGTGGCGGATAACGAGGAGATCCGGAAGCGAGTAGAGCTCACATCACTCCCGATTCTGTACCTCAAGTGTAAACGGACTCCGGAGATTGCCCGTACTGATGGGACGTACGCGAGCTTCTGTGAGATCGCGGAAAGGGAAGGGGTCACTCATTACGCCGAGGCGGGAGAACCGCATCGAGAGGCTTTTCATCGGGAGATGAAGGGAGAGTAGTCTATTCGTTTGGAGTTCACGCTTCAGCGTGTCTGTGCAGCTCGCCGACTGTGATAGCGAACAGAAACACACTGAAGTGTGTACTCCGAATGACTCACTCCACTCTCAGTATGACGCAGGTGAGATATGCAGTTTCCGGCGCGGAGAGCAAGGCGGGGTGATCGGCTGCCTGTCCGCGAATCTCGATGATTTTCGCTTGGCGTCCCGCATCCCTTGCCGCGAGAACCAGCATTTCGAGGAACCGTTCGCGTGTGATGTGGTGCGAGCAAGTGGAGGTACACAGAACACCGCCCTCGGATTCGAGTTTGAAAGCACGCCTGTTCAGCTCACGGTAACCCCGGAGGGCACTCTCGACATCCTTCCTTCTCTTGGCGAAAGCCGGGGGATCGAGGTTGATGATGCTAAATGTCTCATGTTTATTGTTTAGATCCTTAAGAAGCTCAAAGGCATCCTGGAGCTTGAAATCCACTGCCTGGCATTCATTCTGTTCTGCATTGACTCTTGCTTGTTGGATCGCCTCGTTGGCAATATCCACTCCCAACACCTCACTCGCACCGCCTTGAGCCAACTGAAGTGAACAGGCTCCTGTGTAACAGCAGATATCGAGGCATCTCTGGCCTTTGGCGAAGCATGCAAGGAATTGGTTATTCTCCATCTGATCGAGGAACAACCCGGTTTTCTGTCCATGGAGAACATCTACGAGGAACTTCATGCCGTGACATTGCACTTCAACACTCTCAGGAACCTCACCCCATACTGGCCGTATCCAGTTCCCCAGTTCCTCAAGTGTCCGTACCGCGGCATCGCACCGTGCCAGTATGCCCACTGGCTGGATAAGGGATGCAAGAGCTTCAGTGACATTGGGAAGCAGACAGTCCATTCCCGCGGTTAGGGACTGCATCACAGCTACCGGCCCGTAACAGTCGATGATCAAGCCAGGAAGTCCATCAGCTTCGCCATTGACCAGCCGGAATGCCTCTCGATCCAGGTCTAGATCCTTACGATAGGTTAATGCTTGGCTAAGGCGGTTCAGGATCCAGCCGGAATCGACCTCCACACTCCCTTCATCCAAAACACGAGCGGCGATTAAAGAGTGTGGATTGTAGTAGCCGGTCCAACACTCAGAGCCGGAGGTGTAACGGATCTCGACGAGCTCTCCGGGCTCAACAATGGGGCCTTTTTGGATTTCATTGGAGAATATCCAAGGATGCCGGCGTGAACGCCTTTTTTTCGCTTCATTTGAGAGAACAAGTGTTTTCATGGATGGAAGAACCCTTGAGTAAAACAATAGCGGGCCCCGGTTGAGAAGGCGATAGGCTGAAGCAGGTATGAGTGAATAAAAAAATCGCGCTATCCGGAAATGGCAAAATTGGGTACACTCATAACGGAATGGGAGGTGATTTAATCAGCTTTTTTTTGGGGCACCCTTGTATGAGTGGGTTGTTTTAAGTTATCGCAATTTCTAACCAAACTGAGGACTCGCGAAAAGGCAGGTCATAAGAGCTTGTGAGTAGTTTTTTCATCCATTCATGAAGGAGGTAACGGGAAGTGGCGGAAATCAAGGCTCTGAGAGCAGCTGTTAAGAAGATGGAGGATCAACTCCGTCACCACGCTATGTGGCGTCCACCAAGGACCTACCCTCACATTGCCGATGATGAACGTTGGGATCCGAAGACACGTGAGGCGGCCGAGGTTCTTAATCAGGTCTTCCTCATCCGGTCCATGCCGGTTGTTGTCCGGATGTTTGGACCAGTCCGCGAGTCCACCGTGATGGCATTCAGATTCGACTATGTGACTCCTGATGACCGTGTGGAGTTTGCACGGACACAGCTCAACCGGTTAGTGGCGGATCTGGGGATGTTGCCCCGTATTGACCGTTCCCAGCTGGAAAAGGTGGACGTTTGAGTTTATCCATTTAGGCGCGCTGGAATCCAAAGTCGCGTCCTGCTCGGTACATCGCCTCGGTGTTTTCGATGGGTGTGCCGGGCGCAAGGTTGTTGCCTTCTCGTAACACAAATAGTCCTCCCTCGAGTACCCCCGAGGTGAGGATTTTTTTTACCTCCTCATAGACCTGATTGGGCGTTGCGGTCCGTAGAAGCTCCACATGCGGACCCCCGAGAATCCGTGCGCCTGGCCCCAAATCTTTTCTTATTTGGCCAAAGTTGACCGGGAAGCCGGTATCGAAATCTTGGATATCGAGCTCCTTTTGAAGAGTGACAAAATGCCGTGTGGCATCCCCGCACAGGTGGATCCAGCGTGGTCCTGGCCCGGCCAGCTCCTCCAGAATCATGCGGTGGTAAGGAAGGACATGGTCTTTATACATGGCGGTTGATATCAGGGCGATACTATCATCACAGAAACCACACTTCTCTTGTCTTTCCGGCAGACCAGTGATCTTGCGCCAAGTTTTCATCCTGAGGATTGTCGCTTCAGTGATGAAATCAAAGAGATGATGTAGCCGGTCAGGTTCGGTAGCCATGGCGGTGCATACAAACTCCGGACCGAAGAGGTTACAGGCCACTGTCATGATCCCGTCAGTGCCGATGAAAGGAGGCATGATTTCGATGGGACTGCCGTAATATGTCTCCTTCGCGGCACGTTCCTTGAAGTAGTCGTAATACCTGAGTCCCTTTGCCAAAATCCCTGCCTGTGGATTGGGAATCCCATTCTCCATCACCTTTTCAGGACATGAAGCGAAAATCGGGCGGGTATCCGGAACCTGCCCCTCGAAATACTCGATGGGACAACCGAACCAGGCCGCCTCCGAGTAGTTCTGAAAATCGATATTGATTTCCCATTTTTTGGGAACCCCGAGTTCAAAATCCATGAGCAGGTTGTGTTTGCTCCAGCGTTGGAACTGGAGCTGTGTCTCGAACAGGATACGGGGATCTTCCGTATAGGTCTTGAAATCGAGGTGTTCTGGGTTGGCATCCTCACGGGCCATGTAATAACGCGCATTCAGGCCAAGAATGATTGGAGTCCGGATAGGATTCCCCGCCTCATAGGAATCCCAAACCTCCTCCACCTCCGCGTTGTGCTTCGCGAAATCGAACCCAGCTAGACGGTCTCCAGGGTGAAGTGGATTTGAGGATTCCTTGAGCATGTGACCTTATCTCCATCTATTTTAGACTGT
>CAZORO010000102.1:0-12675 GCA_964581845.1 uncultured bacterium | reverse complement strand
GCGGAGGACATTCTGGATCTCAGTCCCATACAGCGGAGGGATACGGTCATTGGAGTAGATCCGGTTGGGCCAGGGCAGAATTTCCCATTTGTCAACGCCGTGAAACGCCAGGCATGCTGTCAATGTGCTTTCAAATCCTTTTTTGTAGAACTCAAACGGCAATCCAGGTTCATCCTCATAAGGATCGAGGACAAACCAGACCTCCTTGTTTGCCGCCTCGGCCAGATTGGCGCAGTAGCTATAGTCCACATATGCGTTGTCAAAAAGGCGCTGCTCCATTTTTCCCTCGAAGAGAACAGGGGTCTTCGCGGTTCCTGTCCAAACCTGCGCCTGGAGGATATCAACCGTGGGAAGCATCACAGTGTCAAAGTAGTTGAAGGAAACCCCCCACAGCATGTAATTGGGCAGGCTATGCGTGGCCAGCATAAAGCGGAAATCCTGTCCACCGGCCTGTTTGCAGTATTCAGAAAGAATTTTGTAGCTGCGATAACCGAGGAAGGATTTGAGCTTTTCGGCCTTGATGCGGTTGGCGATGGAGCTATGCGGCGGCTGCCAGGGTTCTCCATAAAAGTCCTGCCACTCCTTCTTGAACTGATCGTCATAACCCCCATCCATGAAGATGTCAGGTTCCTCAAAAGCCATGCCTTCTACATGGGCATCGATAAATGCCTTGGCCCACAATTTCTTGTGTTCCATCAGGCGCAAGGAGGGGGTCATCATGAACTCATGCGGGCCGAATTTGTTACCCATACGGCCGCGTTGGATCTCTCCTTCGTGATGGCCTGGATCCACTCCCCCATCCAGATCGAGCCAGCCACCTTTCATGTAATAGTCATAAACTCGCGCCACCGAGGCGAACCCAAACACCCGGTACCCATGCTCCCGCCAGGAATCAACAACAGCCGCGGCATTCGCAAGACTTTGGGCGCTTTCGGCGGCGGCGACCAGTGCCAGATCGGCCTGGATATTTGTTTTAGCATCCAAGGGAGTAGCGGTTTGTACAATTGTGTAAAAATCATTCTGCGTATTTTCAGTCAGCCCCTGACCCGAAGTGGTTTTCATGGAAAGAACCCCAACTAAAAGCAGGACTATATTGAGAAACTTCATGAGCATTTTCTCCGCCAACCCGGTTTTATTCCAACATTCCAGCAAAGAATGACCTTTCGAGGTGTAAGGTGATTCTTCTGAAGGCATCCGTCAACAGTAGCCTTTGATTGTGTCATCGAGAGTCGTTTGAATAACCCCACCCATCTGATTGTTTATAGTGTCATGGTTGAGGTGATACCGTGAGTTCCCGCCTTCACGGGAGTGACAATACCGGGAGGATTCCATCTCTATCAAGGGGAATTCCATCGGAAGAAGATCCCCTCCCCGATACTCCTGGAGTTGGAGATACTGACCTCACTATGGATAGATCACAAACGAGTATGCTCCGAATCACAAGACTGGTAGTGGTAATCATGGCCTTCACAATGCCAGCGAAGACTCTTGGACACGGCTTCACTGATAGGGAACCGGATTATCAGATCGCCGCTGGTTGGTGGCCGGAACTGAACAATGTCTGGACACCGGTGGGGTGGAAAGATCTCGCTTACCGGTTTGTGGTTCTCTTTGAGGGAACTCTGGTCTGCGATCCATCTTATGACTGCTCCATTCCAGACATGGCGCGGTATGAGGGGCAGGGAGTTCAGGTCTCCTTCCTTCCTGTATGCGATGAGAACGGGATGAAATTTCTGGATGAACGTGGACCTTTCCCCACCACCACCCAGACCGGGTACCGTACTGGCCACCAGTGGTGGGAACAACGGCCCACTCCCGTGCTCGTTACTGAATCACGTCAACGCAACCTCGAGGAAACGGGACTGCGTATCCAGTAGAAGGTCTTTGGATATATTCCAGAGGCCACTGCCACCAGAACCGGCATGGAACCGCTGTCCGCTTGGGTGCGTCTTGAGTTAACCGCGGTCCACCCCCTTTTCCACCCCAAGGAGTGCCAGCTCCTGGTGAAAGTCAATGCTCCCCATCTCATCTTCGAAATGTTCGAGGCAGTGAATCTCCAGAACAGGCCCGAACGTTCCCAATATCCGAGAGCACTGACACTGGCACCGGATAAAAAAGAGGGAGCTGCTCCAGTCTATCTCATGGAGGATAACAACAAGGTACGCCTGGCTGTCCTTCCCGGAGAAGGCTCGGTTCAGGCCATGAAACGGCCAGAGGGCTCTCCGAGTCTCTTTCTGCTGGTTCGTTTCCCCGCTCAGACCGGGAGCCATGTCGATCTACTCTTGCCGGGAGTCCCCATGGAGCATGAATTGGCCTCGACTCTCCTTTTGGAGGGGTATGACACCGCCCTAGCCCGAGCGGATAAGTTCTGGTCCTCGGGAATCCCCGCCACCAGAGCCACCTTCGAGACTCCTGAAGAACCGGTGAACAAGACCATCACTGAGAGCCTCAGACTGGCCGAACTTGTCACCGCCAAGGTTCCCTCGACCGGGCAGTGCTCCCTGCTAACCGGAGCCATCCATTACAACCGGCTCTGGCCCACCCCCACCATGATGGTCTGCCACATGATGCTCGATCCGCTGGGATGCCATTCCATTGTCGAGAAATACCTTGAAATCTTCCGTGAAGAACAGGGAACGGTGACACCTCCCGGGCCGGCCTTTTCTTTCCACCCGGGTTACTACAGTTCTCCCAAGACCCTGACCTCCATCGATTGGCTCTCCGATCATGGCGCTATCCTTCACGCGGTCTGTACCCATGCCCTTCTGACTGGCGATCAAAAGTTCATCGACCGATGGCTTCCCTCTCTGCTCCTGGGATGCGAGTTTATCCGTGATTCACTTCAGCTTTCTGGCCATGAGGGGGTGAAAGGGATTCTCCCGCCGGCGGTTCCAACCGATGAGAAAGGCTGGCTTCAGGCGGTCTGGTCGGATGGCTGGAACTATAAGGGACTTGCCACCGCGGTGCGTCTGCTCGAAAGGCTTGGGCATCCCCGCGCGGCGGAGTTCGCTCAGGTCGCGGCCGGCTACCGCAAGGTCTTCCTGGAGACCTTACGAGCCAAAACTCAGGAGATGCCCACCTGGACTGACCGGGAGGGTAAGGAACATCATTTGGTTCCCACCTCCCTGATGGGGAATGGGGGTGATTTACGGCATCAGTTTTATCTTGACACAGGCCCTCTCTTCCTGGCCTATGCCGGGTTGCTCGATGCCACCGATGAATTGATGCTGTCCACGCTCCGCTTCTTCAGAGAGGGACCCAACACCCACTTTTTTGACCCCATGGGGCAGTTTTATCAGCTGCCTGTTCTTGTCCATGAGATGTCGAGTTCGGAATGCTGTTATAGTTGGAATATCCCCCAAGCGCACCTGGCGGGTGACCGTGAGAAGTTCCTGGAGGGGATGTACAGCCTCTTTACTGGTTCAGTTTCCAGGAACACCTTCATCTCCTGCGAGACCCGTGGGGGAGTCACAGGACTCGTTGCCGCGAATCCCCTCGCGGTCTATTTGGCACGCAATGCGGTGATTGATGATGTGGTTGAGCCGGGATTGTTGCATCTCCTGCGGTTGATCCCCAAGACTTGGCTCACCCCGGACCGTTGGTCAAAGTTCGAGAACATGGCCACCGAGTTCGGCCCTGTGGATCTGCGTTGCCGCCTCTCAGGGGATACAAAGACTCTTGAGGTTCAGTACAAGCACCGGTTCCGCATCGATCCGAAAAAGGTGGTGCTTCACATACCGCCGGTGGATGGACTTGGAGCGGTCGAATTGAATGGAAAACGGATCGTTTCATCCTCGGATGGGAATTTCAAGGAAGTGGTTATCACATCGGAGTGAGAGTTACCCTCGTTGTTGACGGAACCCGGCGGGGCGCCTAGATTGCCCCCCAGAGATGGGATTCAACCAACACACAACAACATGACCGGGAGGCTTTGACATGCGGGAAAAGGGAATATCACGGCGCCACTTTATGATGGGAACAGCAGCGGTGGTCGGTAGCCTGGCCGCGGGATCGAGGATCGCTCGCGCGCAATCCCGGCGCACCATTTCACCTAACGAGAAACTTAACATCGCCGGGATCGGAGTAGGCGGGATGGGGGGGCATGACCTGGAACAGGTGAGCAGCGAAAATATCGTGGCCCTGTGCGATGTGAATGATGAGTATGCGGCAAAGGTGTTTGACCGCTATCCAAACGCCAAGAAGTACCGCGATTTCCGGGTCATGCTGGAAAAGCAGAAGGATATCGATGCCGTCATGGTAGCCACCCCGGACCACCTGCACGCGGTGATCTCCATGACCGCGATCCAAATGGGCAAGCATGTGTTTTGCCAAAAGCCATTGACCCACTCGGTTCATGAGGCGCGGGTTCTTGCTGAAACCGCACGGAATGCAAAGGTGGCGACACAGATGGGCAATCAGGGACAAGCCAGCGAGGAAGCGCGTCTGCTGTGTGAAATGATTTGGGATGGGGCCATTGGGACCGTACGCGAGATCTATGGCTGGTGTAACCGGAATCCCTCGATCTGCGCACGTGGTATGGCCAGGCCAGAAGGCTCATCACCGGTTCCAGCCACTCTGGATTGGGACCTCTGGTTGGGACCCGCACCTTTCAGACCGTATGTCGAGAAGGTCTATCAACCCTTTGTCTGGCGGGGATGGTGGGATTTTGGAACAGGTGTCTTGGGAGATATCGGCTGCCACAATTTCTCTGCAATCTTCAAGGCCCTGAAACTAGGACCTCCCTCGTCCGTATGGGCCACCTCAACCGCCGCGCAGAGTCCCCCCGAGGTGAATAACGAAAGCGCCCCCATTGCGTCCATTGTTTACTACGAATTCCCCGCTGTGGGAGACCGTCCGGCGGTGACATTGACCTGGTATGACGGAGGATTGATGCCGCCCCGTCCGGAGGAACTCGAACCAGACCGGGAGATGGGAGGCGGTGATGGAATGCTGTATGTCGGCGACAAGGGCAAGATGCTCAACCACCAACTCATCCCCGAGTCCAAGAACAAGGAGTGTGGAACACCTCCCCAGAAACTCCCACGTTCCCCCGGCCATTACCAGGAATGGATCAATGCCTGTAAGGGCGGCGATCCGGCTGGGTCTAACTTCGATTTCGCGGGACCACTGACCGAAGCAGTCCTACTTGGCAACATCGCCATCCGGACAGGTAAAAAAATTCAATGGGATAGCGCCAACATGAAGATTACCAACCTGCCTGAGGCGAACGCCTATGTGAATCCACCCTACCGGGAGGGTTGGAGCCTGGGAGTGTAGCGCCTGGGAGATATGATTGCGGAATTTTCCAAGACGGACACCACCACAGTCTATCGTGGTGGCGGGGGGGGGTCTGTTCGTTGGCTGATAAAGAAACCCCAGAAAAAGCACAATTGGCTCTGGCGGAGAGGGTGGGATTCGAACCCACGGTCCCCTTTTAAGGGACACACGATTTCCAGTCGTGCACCTTCGGCCAGCTCGGTCACCTCTCCACTCTACGCTTACCTTCTATCACAAATCCGGCTCCGGGCGAAGAGGAAGGTGGTGAATCTCCCTTGCGGTCCCTATCCGGAAAGGACCTTCTTCTGATAGAATGGCTTCTGTTATCCCAGTTCAAAGGAGATTTCACTAATGCGTTTAAGGTTGCTGGTTTATCCGCTTCTGTTGTTGTGTGTTGCCCTCCCGGTAGCCGCCGCCGATCAGAGTGCGGTCAAGACTGAATTGATCCAAACCCTGACCGATCTCATCCAACCCCTGAGCATGGCTCCCGCGCAGGGTAAGGCTTGGCACTTGAGTCTTGAGGGCGAGGCCTTTGGGAAAAAAGGCCAGATTGAAATGGCCTGGGATGGCCATGCCCGCCACTTCCTGCGTGTACAGGTCGAAGGTCTTCCACAGGCCTCGGCGGGTTTTGGAGAAAAGGAAAGCTGGCTCTATGTGCCCGGCAAGGAGAAGGTCTTCGCCGCCTCCCATGATCCCGTGGGGAAAGCCTCCTTGCTGGAGGACCTGGATGCCTGGAGCGTGCTCACCTCACAAGTCCCAGTCCTAGTCGCGGCGGCGGCGATTCTACCCTTCCCCGATAAGCTTCAACTGAACAAGAAGGAAGATGGAACAATCACCCTGAGCGATTCAAAGGAACTGTCTTTGGAAATCAAGAAGACCGGGACTAAGGGCGGGATTGAGATCCTCTCCAAATCCGAGAAATTCCCCGGCCATCTCAAGGCTTCCTGCTGGACGCAAGTCCCGGTGGCGGAGGTCGATTCCCTCTTCGCACTTCCCAACAAGGGGACAGCCGAAACAGTTGAGGTCGAGCACCTGCGCGGAATGTTGACTACCCTAGCTGATTTCGCCGCCGAGTCGGTGCTCCAGCAGATCAATCCCGACATGGTTCCCGATCCGCTGGAGGGGATCCCCCGGGTGGATGGACTAGCGGTGGTGAAACTGAAGGGCACACCCGAGGAGATGGGAACCCAACACGGAACTCTGCTTAAGAAAGCGGTTCAGTACAATGTCCGCCGTACCCTGCATGGCGTCGGCCTGGCCGCCACCATCGAAACCGGCGACTGGTTTCCGTCGGAACTGGCCAAGGCCTGGAACGCCGAGGAGAAGTACATCCCCGAGCGTTATATCCGGGAAATTGACGCGGTCTCCGTGGCCGCCGGGATCCCGCGCGAGTGGGGACGTGCCGCGAATGTCTTCCCGGAACGGTTCCATTGCAGCGGGCTGGCTCTACGCGGCAAGGCTACGGTGGATGGGAAGCTCTACCATGGACGGGTTCTGGATTACATGACCGGCATCGGCCTTCAGCGTACCGCCGCCGCCTTCGTGTTCCAGCCCACCGGCCGTAACGCCTGGGTCAGTGTGGGCTACGCTGGCCAGTGCAGCACGGTCACTGCCATGAACGAGAAGGGCTTGGCGATGGGCGAGATGGGCGGACGCGGCGAAGGATACAACGATGGAATGCCGATGACGCTGATGATGAGAGAGATCATGGAGCGCTTCGAGACCACCGATGAGGCCCTGGAGTGGATGAAAGCGACTCCACGCACCTGTGAGTACTTCTATGTCCTGAGCGATGCCAAGACCAAGAACATGGCGGGCATCGCCTCGCTGGCCAGGAAGCTCGCCGAGGAGCGTGGTGTACCCGATCTCAAGATCATCCACCCCGGCGAGTTCGAGGAACGTCTCCCCCATCCCCACGAAGACACGGTGCTCATGTCCGCTGACAAACGTTACGAACGCCTCTCCGAACGTGTGAAAGAGAACTATGGCAAGCTAGACATGAACGGTGCCTGGGACCTGATGAAGGGTGGTGTCGCCATGAAGTCGAACCTGCACACGGCGCTCTTCGCGCCGGAGACCCTCGACTTCTGGGCCGCTCAGGCAGGCCCCGAGGGTGAACCGGCTTATACACAGAAAATCTCCAAACTGAATCTTCGCACGCTGCTGCAGGAGGAAAAGGCGACACAAACCTCAGCAGTGAAGTAAAATAAAAAAAAACCGGCCCAGGAGTTCAACTCCTGGGCTAGCTGAGGATAATGGAGTGGCGAATTTATTCGCTTCGTGTATCCCCCGCGAATGAATTCGCTACTCCGGAGGTTTGTTGTCTATTGAAACATGGAGGGCGTGGAAAAGATGGAGGGGCATGGAAAACAGAAGGAGCGAGTCTTCCACGATTCAACAGAACCATAGCTGCAACAGGTTAACCATTAAAATCCCGTAGTGAAATCACAAATCCTTGTTTGCCATCTACTGCTTTGATCAACTTTTCATCCGACGTGATGAGGGGCACCCCTATTAACTGAGAGGCCGCCACATAGCAGGCATCATAGACTGTGATTCGATAGCGGTACGCAAGAACCAGTGCCTTTGACAGTACATTCCGGGTGGGAATAATGGTGAGTACAACTTTATTGAGCAGGCTGAGTTTCCTCCGTGCTTCCCTTCCGGTCATCCCGAAACGAACGGTGTATTTCCACAACACATTCGCGCATTCAGTGTAAACAAGGTCAGGTGCGAACAGGACCGCGTAGGGGTCTTCGTCAACGCGCGCAAAGAGTGTTCCAGCCTTATCTGAATAGGGTTCTTTCACGAAAAGCTTGATGAGGACACTGGCATCAATGACAAACCTCATCACCTGGGGACTCACCGTCTCCGGTCCTCTCTCAAAAGCACATGGCTTTCAGGGACCTTCATCTTGGGCACAAAGCGTGTACGCCGGATCTCCTCCAAGAGTCTCTTCTGATCTTTTCGAAGCTCGGCTTCAGTCACCGCGGAATCAAGTAAGGCGATAACCTCGGCACGGATGGAGCGCTTTCTATCCCGGGCCAGTGCCTGAATACGCTGATGCAAGTCCTCAGGGACATCTCGCACATGAAGTATGGGCATCTTCTGGTTTTCCTTTCACGCGGCAACTATGGCTACTCTTATTCTGATCACTATGGTTGCATTTAGCAACCACACTCCTTCTCATCTCCTTCCTTTGCACCGAATATACAATAGTCAGTCCCATTCCCATCGATTACGATGCCGTACCCTGATAAGGATCTCTCCTCATGCCCTACGGTTTCGGTGTGATCTGGATTGCCATCTTGCTCGTAGCGGGGTTGGCATGGTGCAAGGAGGTCCTGGGACGGTTCAGGAAGGATCTCGCCGAGGTGCGTGGAGAAGGGGATACCATCACCAAAGGAGTCATTATTTCCATTTGGATACTGACCCTGATCATTGCGGGCTTCATCGTACGGTTCCTTTACCGGCTCATCATCCCCATTATCCATGCCCTCTAGTTGTGTTGCTTCGACCCCATTCCCTCCCGTTCCTGTCTTGCATATACTCTTTCTTCAGTGGGTGTCCCTGGGAACAGGGATGAAACGGGAAGCGGGTGAGAATCCCGCGCGGACCCGCCGCTGTATGTGGGGACAATGGCCGTAGGTGCCACGGGCTTTCTGCAAGTTCCGGAAGGCGCGGCCTGAGGATGATCCACAAGCCAGAAGACCGGCCCACGTCACGCTTATTGAGGTCACTCTCCGGGGAGTGGGAGGGACAGCATCGTTTGGCTTTCCCTCTTCCTTCAGGATGACTTTCCAGCGTGCTTCAACGAGGAAGGCTGGTTGTATTCTGGTGAGGTATCATTCTGGATTCACCCTGATTGAACTTTTGGTTGTTATCGCCATCATCTTCATCCTCGTCTCGATTGCCCTGCCGAACTTCCTCAGCGCCCGTCAAATGGCGATTGAGGTCAAGTGCAAGGCCAACCTCAATGTCTTGGGGAAAGGTCTGCTCATGTACAAGTTGGATCACGGCTCCTTCCCCTTGGCGGATGGATGCGCGGGGGATGAACCCTCGATGGGCCGCACCTGTGCTGGTTCAGGTCCAGCCGCGATGGGGTCTTGGGATGGGGTTCCCTGGATCCTGGCGGATATGAGATACGTGGAAAGCCGTGAAGCCTTCTATTGTCCTGCCTTGGTGGGACGCTTCCCGGAAAAAAAACAATATCTCCGGTATGCCTATAACTCTTCAGCGGTGGATACTGGGGGCGCCATGGGGGGGGCAAATAACATTGAGAAGGACAGCGGTCATCTCTGGTTATGCCGTTGCGCCTGGTTGCCAGCGGAGGCCACCTTCGATCGGCGTTCCGGCTTGGTTTACCCCTCAGGAAATGATCCCTCTACCGGCGAGAAGGATGTGATGGAGAATGTATTGCGGATCAATGGGGTGGTGGAAACAGTCAATGGACGGAAAGATTACATGGAGGAGGTGACCCAAGCCCGTTGAACGGATAGACTATGGTAAGTAAACCATGAAGCCCAAAGAACGTGAATCGATCCAAAAACTTCAGGCATCCATCCGAGAGCAACGTACCCGTACTGGGATGCCTGCGGAGAGCACCATCGAGAGTTTTGAGCTCCTGGAGGCGATGCGAAAAAAGCCTCCGATCGAGAAGATTATCAGCTATGTCCGCTCCTCTCTTCAGGAAAAAACCTCTTCAAATTCCTCAGGAATCTTAATCCCTCCCCAGACAACGCCTGAGAAAAAGTAATCACAACCATCTGTATCGACACAAGATAAGTACTTTATTCTCAAGTGATTATCGAAATTTTGACACCTAAGTCAAAGCGTATTATAGTATCGCGCTGATACTCACTGAATGGGTGGGGTGATCACCCTGCTTTTTCTGACAAAGTAAGGGAAGGACGAATGCCTGCGCTCAACTTGGACTATCGAACCGCAACACGTTCCTTGGACTGGAAAAAACTTGCCAAGATTGAGGATCCAAGAGAAGTCATCGCCCGCCACGATTGGATCAGCAAAGAACCCAAACTGAGCTGGCTGGATGGGGTTCCTCTTGGTAATGGGGACATGGCGGCGATGTATTACGGTCCCCCCAACCGGCTGATATGGCTGCTCAATAAGGGCGACATCTGGGACCATCGTGTCCCAGGCAATGACTCGAATCTCCCCCCAGTCTCTTTCCGTCAAATCGCCGCTTGGGTTCAAGAACAGGATTGGAAATCGCTCCATAAAATTGAGGAGAGAGGCAGGAATCTCCTTCCACGGCATTACCCCTCTCTTCAGCCAGCCGCCTGGATCACTCTCGAACCGATCGGAGAAAGTACCTTCCGGAATTACAAACAAACCTTCTCAATGCTGACCGGGGAGGTTACCACCGAATTCGACACGGACTTCCTTTCGAGTCCTCTCAAGCTGACTCACTATGTAGTTCAGACATTTTTGGCCGCTGATCAGAATGTCCTGCGAATCCGGGTTGAATCCGAGCGTCCACTCCGCACAATCAGGGCACGTCTCCTCAAAGACCATATGCAACACCTGCCCGACCCCATCTTCCGCCACCGTGGAACCCTGCTGCAGCTTCAGTGCACCTTCCCTGACAACCTGTCCTATGTCATCGGACTGGAAAGTGACATCCCCTCCCGTCTGGCCAGCCAGGACTCTACTGAATCCTCAATCGTGTTCGATGATCTCGATGACAATTCTCTCGAACTCCGAGTGGTTGTGGCCTGTTCGGAAACCACCGCCTCACCGGAGGATCGTGTCCGTGCCACACTCAATGTGGAGAAGCCTCAACGCTACCGTGGGGCGATCCGCCGCAATCAACAAGCGATGGAGAAGTATTGGTTCCGTTCAGGTTTCCGGTGGCCGGATAAACCTGAAATCGAAAAGCACTGGTATCTGAGCCAGTACCTCCTGGGAGCCTCCTCGGCGGTTGGCAAACAAGCTGCGGGGCTTCAGGGACTATGGAATGGCCATGCCTTTGCCCCCTGGCATGGTGGCTACCGGACTGACCTCCACCTCCAGATGAATGGTTGGGGAGCCTATGTCACCAACCGGCTGGACATGCTCGAGCCGTATATTCGCCTCTTCGCCCTGGAGTTACGCGATCAGATGCGAACCGATACAGCCCGCCATTGGGGTTGGGGGGGAGTGAAGGTCCCACTCTGCATGGGCCCTCATGGCCAGGAAATCTCGACCTGGCTGCCCGCTAAGCTCTGGCCGGGCGGAACCGCCTGGGTGGCGGTGGATTTCCTGCGCTTCTGGGAGTACTCCAGCGACTCGGTTTATCTGACCACCATCGGATATAACTTTGCCCTTGAATGCGCCGAGTTTCTGGAAAACTGGCTCTTCCAAAATGGACTGGAGAAGCTGGAGGTGTTTCCCTCTTTCTGCCCCAATCTGGGCAAGGGAACCAATCAGGCCTGGGTAGAGAATCCCGCCATCGATATCGCCCTTTACCGAACCCTTTTCCGCAAGCTTATCGACATCTCACGTCATGCGGATATCCGTGAAGACCCACGCCGGATCGAACGCTGGCAGTATATCCTCGACCATCTGCCCGATTATCCGATCCAGAATGGCAGATGGACCGATGGACGCAATGTGGATTGGAAGGAATCCCACCGTTATCTCTCCAAGATGATGGCTGTTTACCCCATGGGAGAGGTCACGCTTTCCTCCGCGAAGAACGATTTCCTGGTGGCCACCGACACGCTGAAGGGAATCGAGGAGGTCGGCTCCGAAAGATTCGCTGGATTCAGCTGGGTATGGCTGGCCACGATCTATTCACGTTTGGGGAACTACAGCGGGTCCCTGCAATGTCTGGAGCAGTTTATCCAACGTTTCACCCGCGCGAATGGGCTCAATCGCCATCATGCGCGCGACACGGATATTTCCTCGGACATCTTCCAAGTGGATGCGAATCTGGGATTCGCGGCGGCGGTGAATGAACACTTCATGCAATGGACCAATGGGTTACTGCGTATTTTCCCAGGGCTTGGAAAGAACGCTAACGCCCAGTTCTGGGGTTGGCGGACTCCAGGGGGACATCTGGTGGCGGCTTTGCTAGAAAATGGCCGTGTGGAGGGGCTTCTCATCGAAGCTACCCGTCCCAGCATCCTGCGCCTTGTCTCTCCCTTTGAACAGCAAAGGGTGACCTTCAAATCGAGACACAAATCCAAAGTGGAGAGCCGTACAATCGCCAACAAAAAGGGACGCACTCTCGAATTCGAAATGAAATCTGGACAACGGCTTGAATTTGGCAAGATAGGCGAGGTTGGCAAAAAGGTGATCAAGGAGGAGGTCGCCTTGCCCGCGGAGTGAACTCCAACCCCCCACCCTAATCCTCCCCCGCAAGGGGGGAGGGAGTGATATTTCCCCTCCCCCCTT
>CAZORO010000101.1:0-12691 GCA_964581845.1 uncultured bacterium | reverse complement strand
AGTCCTTTCTCAATCCGGGGGTGACCAGTTATACATTGAGTGGCCAGAAAGAGACTCATCGGGCGCCTTGCGTGAGCACTCACGCTCATTGGAACCAACCGCCACCACCGGTCCGGAAAAGAAAACGATGAACACGAATGTCTCGCACCGGCGGATTCTTCAGGAAACGGTTGTTTACGGAACCGGCACCTTTCTCTCGCAAGTCCTTTCGGGACTGAGAGGGATGATGGCCGCGGGGTTGTTAGGTCCAGTCCAATATGGCTTCTGGAAGGTGATCCAGGTTGGCATCGATTACCTCTCCTATTGCCATGCGGGTTTTTTGCATGGGCTGGCGAGACAGATTCCCTTTTACCGGAGCCGGGGGGAATGGGAGAAGGAGGCGGAAGCCAGAAGCCGGGTGTTGTGGGTGACATGGGCTTCCTCGGTCCTTGCGGGTTTGATTGCCATTTTGGTGACCCTCCCCCTGCCGCGCGAGACATGGTTTGCTTGGATCGGCCTGGCGGCAATACTTATCCCCGCGCAGCTGTTCCGGTATCTTCACATGACCTGCCTGGCGGATGGACGTTTCGCGGTCCTCAGTGGCGCGAACCTCCTTTTGGCGGTAATTGCTTTTGCCGTGATGTATATGACCATTCCGCCCTGGGGGATCTATGGAGTCTTCTTTGGGTTGATTATTGGATATCTCAGCGGAGTCGTACTCGGTTGGCTCCGGGGAATCTATGTGACCCCCTCGTTTCCGTTCTCCGCATGGCGCTCGCCAGTGGTTCGTGATCTTCTCACTGCCGGTTTCCCTTTCATGTGCGTGGATGGGCTGTTTGTTATTTGGCAGGGAATTGACCGGCTGGCTCTGGCAAGTTTGTATGGAGCTCGTTCGGAGGCTTTGGGGCACTATGGCCTTGCGGTGATGATTGCGTCTTTCGCCACACAGATCCCACAAGTGGTGAACCGGGTCCTCTTCCGGAGGACTGTGGGCGCCTTTACTCGTCAGCCGAATAAGGTTGAGTCAGCCACGATGGACCTGAGAAGGCATGTGGACCTTCCCACCTTCGCTGTGGCCGGTTGGGCGCCAGTCCTGCTCGCGCCTTGTCTCTTGGGAAGCATGGCGCTCATTCATCTGTTCCTGCCGGAATACACAGCCTCTGTGGTTCCCACAGCTTTGTTGCTCCTTTCCTGTTATTGGATTGGGGTGGGGATGCTGGTTCGCAATGTCTTCACCGCTACGAACCGCCAATGGCGTTTGGGAGGAATCTATCTGATTGCCATCTCTCTCACGGTGGTGACGATCTACCTGGATTGGTGGTTGAGTGGAGGGCACTCCCGGTTGGGAGTCTCAGCGGGAGGTGTGGGGGCTATGTTAGGAGCGATGACAGCGGCCGTTTTATCGTTGACCGATACCGCGTGCTTCCTGAAATACTCCCTTAAGGACCTGGTCAGTCTGCTCGCACGATCCTTGCTTCCATTTCTTCCCTTCGCGGCCTGGACTTGGTGGGTTGTGGGAACACCCAGGGCTTGGAGTCACTTCAATATGGCGATGGTGAGTGATCTGGCCGAACTCCTGATAGCGGCCATGGTTCTCTGTGGACCAGCCGCGCTGTCGACACTTCGACGGATTCTCACCCATTCACCTTCCCAGTCTTCTTCAGCCAGCTGATCTGATCAGCGATGATCTTGTGGATCAGTTCCATGGTCAAACCTGCATCATCCCCATCGTGTCCACAGTCGTACCACAGGATCTCCTTGGGATTGCCTGCTTTCTCAAAGTAAGCCTCGGTGCATTCGCGTGGGATGAGTTCATCCCTGAGGGCATTCTGGAACAGGAGAGGCCGTGGAGAAATACATTGGATTCGTTTGAGAGGTTCCGCTGCGCTGAAAAGGCCGGATCCAAGTAGCCGGAGAGCGGAACGTTGATATCTCTGCAGACCGCTCCGTGCAAACTTATTTTGCGTCAGAAGCTGGGGGATGTTCCCTCCGCCCCACATAAGGATCCCATTGGCAAAACGGGGCTCCATCGCCAGTGCCGACGTGCCCATGATGGCTCCCAAGCTGATACCGAAAAAGGTTAACCGCTCCGCATCGATCTCGGGACGGGTTTCCAGGTAATCCACCGCGCGCCGGGTTTCATTGACCATCCTCGGAAGACGCCTGGTCAAATGGAGTAATGCCTTCAGACCAGACTTCTTCTTGAGTTTCCTGTCCCCCTGCCCATACTGCTCGATGCAGAAGATTCCATAGCCTGCCTGTACATAGGGGTCAGCGATCTCATCCACGAAGTCCATTTCCTGCCCGATACCATAGAGCAGAACAAGGCAGGGTAATTCCCCGGTTGAACCTTTTGGGAAATGGAACAGGGCTGTGACACGTTCTCCCTCCATGCCCTGAAATTTTACTTTTTCACGGTAGTGCCCACTCTGTTCCCCTCTCTCAACCACTTCAGCCTGCAATGGTAACCGTCCGTCGTATCCATCGAAAAAGGTGAAGTCCCACCACACCTTGACCGCGGTCAGAATAGCCACAATCAGAATCGCCAGAGCCAAGATGGTTTTTATAAAGAATCTCAGGCAGCCTCTCCCCCTTTCGTGACACTCCGGCTGCTGACCCTGGTTAGCTGATGCTGTTGTTGAAAGGAGGTTTTCTGATTCCATGGTTCTTCCCTTGACTCAAAAATGAGGACTGGATACCCTTTCCGCTTGTGTGAATTTTCTTTGAAGGCGCCATTTGGGGGCGGATACGAGTTTTATATATGCCGAAAGCTGATCAAATACAGATCGAGGGAGTTATCGAGGAGGTCCTGCCCAATGGGATGTTCCGTGTGGAACTGAACAATGGGCACAAGGTGCTTGCTCACCTCTCCGGGAAAATGCGGAAATTCCACATCCGTATTACCCAAGGTGACAAAGTGACCATCGAGATGTCACCCTACGACCTCGACAAGGGACGGATCACCTTCCGTCACAAGTAATCTCTTGTTTCTCGCCATTCGGCTTCCGGCGTTGCCGGTTCTCCAGAAGCAGGATCATGGCAAAGACGGATACTACCTGCAAGAAGACCAGTATCGCTTGAGCCAGTTGTGCTGATTGAAGGATCAAGGCTCCCAGGCCGGTGAAAATGGTCACCATGTAGATGATTTCGACCGCATGTTTGTGGGATAACCCGAGAGCTACAAGACGGTGTGAAAAGTGGTTGGTGTCTCCCACCATGAGAGGTTTGCCATTCCTCCAGCGGATGAAAACTACAGTGGTTGTGTCGAAAATTGGAACCGCCATGATGACGAGGGGAGTCAGGATCGAGAGCAGTCCTTGACGAGCTTGAGCGCCGGTGGGATTGAAAAACCATTCAATTACTGAATCCGGGGTGGAATGGTAGTAAGTGCAACGGCAAGTAAATGCGGCGATGAGAAATCCAACCAGAAGAGCGCCACCATCGCCCATGAAGATCCTGGAGGGATTCCAATTATAACGCAGAAAACCGAGCAACGCTCCCACTAGACAGATCATCGCGGCCGACAGGAAAAATTCCCCCTGCCAGTGAGCGTAGATGGCGAAGAAGGTGGTGGCGATGGCGGCCACACCCGCGGAGAGCCCATCCATGTTGTCCAACAGATTGAAGGCATTAATCACAAAGATCATCCAGAACAGCGTGAAGGGGATAGCGATGAGATATTCACCGGCGGGGTGATTCCAGAAAACCTTGTGGAAATCCAGACGGAAACCCAGCGTGATGGCGATCAATGAACCAGCGATCTGCCAGGCCAACTTCGCACGTGGTGAGAGACTCCGGTGGTCGTCGATTAATCCTCCGATGAAGACCACCAATCCGCCCGCCATCAGACCCAATAGCACAAATCGTTCCCGGAAGATTCCCTCACGGTGCCTCTTAAAGGCATCCCCCCATCCCTCAGGCAGGAGCTCCCTGGGGACAAGCCATACAGCGATAAGCGAAAGTAAAAGCGTAAAATAAAAACTGGTGAATACCCCCAACCCTCCCAGACGCGGTTTGGTGATACTGTGGACCTTTCGCTCGCCGGGGGTATCCATGAAACCCCATTTCCCCGCCCACCGGATCGCATTCCAGGTCACTATCAAGCTGACCGAGCAGCTGAGCAGGAATAGGATCAAGTACAACGACAACCACATTAAGCGCAAGCCATTTTCAACAGACGATGGAAGGCTTTTGAGTTGTCGGGACGGTCCGCGACTACGAAGCCCAAGTCCTTGAGGTGTTTGTCGTTGATCCTTTGGTGCTCGTCATGCGGCTCCCGTAAAACACACACCTTCTGGAACCGGCCATTCCCCACCAGGTCGAGAAAATCCTTGACTTTCGCGGGAACCAGCTCGCTGGAAACCATCAGAATCTTGCGTGCATCCTCCGGAAGTGGATCGGGGAATCCGGTCGCCAGGTCAGGTATCGCATGGACCTCATCGGTCCGGCGAAGTGTCTTCTCCGCGAAATGGAGCCAGGACTCATCCCGGCTGGCGACAATCATGACTCGCTGTTCAGCAGATCTCCTGTCTTCGTTCTCGTCGTATGGCATCCTTCCGCTACTCCATGGAGTTCAAAGTGGTAGAATGGTATGAATCCTCGCCGCCGAAAGAAAGGGGAGAAATGCAATATTCCTTATTTTTGTTATCCCCTATGGCCGAGGCTTGATGTTCTCGTTTTCACATAAGAAAGATCTGAACGAAGGACACAAGCATGGTGGAGGCCCGGAAGAGAGAGGGAACGGAGATTGTCCACTTCAAGGGCTCCTTCCTCAGGGATTGCGCCGCCGATGGGATCCCTTAAACCCCTGCCGCGCAAACACCCGGTTACCGATGCATGGCCTCGTTTCCCGAAACCTTCGGGAGGGCCGCCTCGACTGTTTTCCGGGGATCCTCTCCATGAGGCTGATTTCCCGTTCCATTTCCATTCATCCACCTTGCGGAGAAGCTGGCTTTGAGCAACTGGAACAACTTGCTGCTTCCCGCCTTGGTGTACATCCATATTTTCTTTGGTGATCTAGCACGGTAGAGGGTGCGCAGGATGTAATGCGGACGCAGATAGAGACTCAACAGTGCCTTGCGGCGCCACCGGTCGAGGTCCACCCCGCTCAGCCGGTGAGTCCGTGTGGCGGGCAAGGCATACCCCCCCTGATCCACCTTAACTGGATCAAAGAGTCCCTCCTCACGGACCATGGTTAGGAGCTCGGTGCCGGGAAGGGGATAGGCGATATTGAAGTCGAAGAAGTCTGGATCGATCTCCTTGGCGAGGGTGAGATCCGCCTCCAGATGCTCAGGGCCTTCCCAAGGAAAACCGAACACGAAGAAGGCATGGGATCGGATACCCACACTACGGCATAAACGAAAGGCATCCACGATCTTCTCGCGAGTGACCGCCTTGCGGATCCGCTTGAGTGTCTCTTCATGCCCGCTCTCCACACCAAAACCAATCACCCAGCAACCCGCCCGTTTCATGGCCTCCAGCATCTCGCGGTCGATAGTGTCGACACGGCTGTTACAACCCCAGCGGATCGTGAGTCCTTCACGGATAACCGCTTCACAAAGCTCCAAGGTCCATTTCTTTGAATAGGTGAAAGTATCGCCATGAAAAAGGAATTCATGGATGCCAAAGGAGTTGATGCAATGTTTGATCTCGGCGATGAGATCCTCCACTGCGCGGAGTCTCACAGGCCGGCCCGAGGCGAGTGGGGCTGGACAAAAGATGCAGGGATAAGGGCAACCCCGCGCGGTATAGAGCGTGGTGAGTTTGTTTCCGGTTTCGGGGCTACGGTAAAGCTCCTGGTCCAGGAGGTGACGCGCTGGCCAAGGCAGATCGTTCAAATTCTTGATGAAAGGCCTATCAGGAGTTCGTAGAACATTTCCTGCCTTGCGGAAACTCAATCCTTGGATCTCCTCCAGGGGATGGGGATCTCCACCCAACAGAACCTTGGCAAGCTCAGCGAAGGTCTCCTCTGACTCCCCACGCATAATAAAATCGACTTGGGGGCATTCACTCAGGATGCCTTCGTCTTGATAGGTGACCGGCTCCCCCCGCAGGACTACCTTGACATCCGGATCGAGCTCTTTGATCCGTTCCGCAAAGCTGAGATCGTTGGCTTGTGTTGGTTGAGTTGAAGAGAAGAACACCAAATGGGTTTTCATCTCCTGAATTTCGCGCAGTGCGCGCTCAGGAGGAGTACCAGCGGTGGAATAATCACGGATGGCGCAGATGAAACCGTTCCTCTCCAGAACTGCCGCGTGATATGCCAGATCCATCGGAGGAAAATGCACCTGGATGGTCTGATCCTCCACACGGGACTGGCAGCGGTCATCCCGGCGGTAGGAACCGGTTGGGGGTTGAATCAGAAGAACATCCACAGCCATATCACTACCTCAAGGGGAGGCCGGCTGCACCTTGGGGGAGCTGGATTCAGCGGGAGGAGGCGCGGACTGATTCGGTTCTGATGGTTGTTGTGGTGCCACGGGAGCGGTTCCAGTAACCGCGGAAATCATCGCGGCTCCGGCACCTTGCTCCTCCCCCGTAGCGTCAAGCGGAAGTTTCCCCGCGCGTGCCAGTCGAACCTGTTGCCAATAGAATTCCGGACTGGTTTCGGCGAGATGAATCTTGTAGACCACGCGATCGAGCCATCGGCGTGCCTGCTCCGCTTGTTGGGGCAAGGCCTTAAATCGTTTAGGGATCTCGGCAATGGTCTTGCTCGCCGATTTGAGGTCATCAATGTTCTCCGTGTACTGTGCTTTCATCTCATAGATCGTTCCCACCTGGTTCCATGCCCATGCCGCTTTTTGTGGTTCGAACCACTCAATGGTCACATCGTTGATGAGGTCGTCATATCCCTTAATGGCCTGATCGAACAAGGCTCCTGCTTCCCTTGTGGCATCCGGGAATTGCGCGGTGGCCGACAAAACAGCCCGCGCGGCATCCACCAGCGCCAAACGGCCATGAATGGTCTTGGGCAACAATTCCTGGGTCCGCTTTAAGATCGTAACGCCAGAAACTGCATAGGGCGCGGTGGACGAGGCTAACAGGCCATTATAAAAGGAGGCTTGGGCACGTGACTCGTCATCCGTGACCGATTGAACCACCGAGTCGAAAAACTGAAAGGCCTCGTGGTATTTTTTTGCCGGGGGAGCAGTCTGCAGAATCGTGGTAAAGAACCCTTCCTTCTCGTCGATGGTGAATTTAGGATCGTAAATTCCTATCAAAGATTCCCAAGCCTCATCCCGTTTTCCTTGCTCAAGCAGTAGATTGACTAAAGTGACCGCTATACGCACCTTGTGTTCGGGATTCTTTGCTAATGCGAGCATGTCACGCAGAGTCTGGAGAGCCTGCTCCACTTTGGATCCCTCGGTATAGGTCCTGACCAGGTTGTTCATGGCAGTTAAAACCGCGCCTTCGTCGGTGCTGTCTTCGATTGCCGCCTTGAAATAGGCTTCCGCTTCAACGATACGCTTCTCTGAAATGGCCATGTCGCCCAACCGCATATGGGCTCTCCAAGAGTATTGAGTCTTGGGATTTTGTTCAGCGACCTGTTTGAAGATCGCCTCCGCGTCATCGGGTTTCTGCTCGAAGCCATAACAGTCAGCGATGATGAGTTTGGCCTCGGTGATGAGCTCGGAGTCAGATGAATCCTTGACCAATTCCTCGAGGCGGTGGCGGGCGGAGGTGAAATTCCTTTGTTGGATCAATCCGATCGCTTCCTGGAAGACCTCCTCAGGAGTTGCTTTGCTACAACCGGTCAGCAGTAAAGCTGGAAAAGAAATGAGAAGTAGAAACCTGAAGATGTGGCGCACGGCGTTTGGCCTTTCCTGTGTGAGTATTAGGGTATGTTCTTTTGCTGTTGCGGTGTCCTATCCCCCATCCCAACCCTCCCCCGCAAGGGGGGAGTGGGAAGCAGGTTCCCTCCCCCTTTGTGAAGGAGGACTGGGATGGGGGGTGAGGTCATCCAACAAACTGTATGGATATCCTCAGACTTCTACCATGTCGGCTGGGTCGATACCAGAGCGGACCGCGTGACGGAGTAGATTCACTCCCTCGTAGGCCGAATTGGCCAACTCACGGAATGACCGGACCCCAATTAGTCTACGCCACAAGTAACTTGGGCGTAAGTAAAACCGCCGGATGGCTTCCTGACGCAATTCCCAGACATCTTCCTTGGAAAGGGTTCCGAGCTCCATGGTTGGAAACTTGATGGAATTATCCAGCTCGGTGAGCTCATCGGGGATATACCCTTTCTGCAGCGCTTCCTCGCGGAGCGCGGTGCCCAAGCGTGGCGAGGCTACATTGAAAGAAGCGAAATCGGGATCAATTTCAAGCGCGAACTGGATGGTACGTCTGGCACTGGCAAGGGTTTCACCCGGAAGCCCGATGATGAAGTGGGCCAGGGTCCGGATGCCCAGCTTCCGGCAGAGCGTGAAAACCTCCTTCACCCGCTCCGGACTGATCCCCTTTTCGATGGATTCAAGGATTTTCTCATCGGCACTTTCCACCCCGAACTGGATGGTGTGACATCCCGCCCGAGCCATCTTCTCCAACAACTCCCCGGTGACGATATCGACGCGCGAAAGAGTGGCCCATCGGAAAGGATGAGGCCTCTTGATGAGCAGGTCTAGAAGCTCCATGTAGTGGCGTTTGTTCACACCGAACACGACATCCTTGAACCAGATGTCCTCGATCCCAAGAGAGTCGATGTAGCCGAGTTCCTCGGCCACGTTATCCATGTCACGTAGCCGGTAACCAAATGTGCCGGTGATGCAGAAGCTGCAATGATAGGGGCAACCGAAATCGGTCATCATCGAGGCGAAGGGGACCTTGCGGGCATGGGGGACACGGTAACGCCTCCAGGGGAAGAGCTCATAACGCGGCACCGGGTGGCTGAACTTTCCATGAGCCGGATAGACCGGTCCATCGACATATTCACCCGCCAGGTTGCGGTAAAGGAGACCAGGGATGGGTTCCGATGAATCCAGTAGATTCTTGCCCGTGGAATCCTTTTTCTGGAGATATTCGTTGATAGCCGGCCTGGTAAAATCCTGCAGGGTTGCTTCCAGGAAGGAGAAACGATCCAGCAGATCCCGCCCATTCGCGATGGTCACATCCCCTGAGGCGATTAAAGTCTTCCCTTGGAGAAACCGTTCCGCAAACGCGAAGTCGTTCTTCCAAGATACAGCGCCGGTGAGCATCAGGACCGTGTCGAAAGAGAGGGTGGCGAGTTTCTTGAAGGTCTGTTCAAAGGAGAGATTGCCGATGTTGGCATCGAAAGCGGCGACTTCGTAATCTTGACTGAGGATTCCGCTTTGCACAAAGAGATCATAGGGGTGCCAGATGTAGTTGGCCTTGGAAACATGACTGCAGTAGTAATCACGGATGTATCGGAGGTCGCCCGGTGGATTCAAAAGGAGGATTTTATGTTTCTCCATGGTTATTCTTTCTTATCCTATCAGATCGGCCACTTGCCGGAGTCCCATTTTGGCGTAGTTGATGAACACCCGTGGGGATCGCGTACGGCGTAGAGTCCTGGAAATTACTGGCCAACGCATATAGTAGGAACGAAGAGCCTCGGTGCGCATTTCATTGAGGCGCTCTAGAGTCAGGTATTTGGAGGGTGTCGCGGGCTTGGAGTAGGCCGAAAGAGGAAACTGGCCGCGTTCGAGTAAACCCTCGTTGGCCGCGATGACATACATCTCGGTTCCCTCGAAGGGATAGGCATAAAAGAACTCCACGAAGTCCGGCTCCAGCTGCTTGGCGAACTCCACCGTCTCGCGGAAGGTTGCTTCGGACTCCCAAGGGGTTCCAATTAAAAAATAGACGCTGGTGAGAACACCCTCTAAACGGCAGAGATTGACCGCCGCGCGGACCTGCTCCTTGGTGATTCCCTTCTTCATCAGGTCCAGGATCTCCTGGCTGCCGCTCTCCACACCAAAGGAGACCAGCCAGCAGCCGGCCTCCCGCATGGAGCGCAGCATCTCGCCATTGAGGGTATCCACACGGCTGTTGCAGGACCACTTGATTCGCAGTCCCGCCCGTTCAATCCCCTGGCACAAGTCGATCACCCATTCTGGATCGAGGGTGAAAGTGTCGGATCGGAACAGGAAGTTGCGGATGCCATGCTGGTTCACGCAATCCTCGAGTTCGCCCACGATGTTCGCTACTGACCTGACCCGGTTCTCACGGCCCGCCACCCGTGGCGCCAGGCAAAAGACACACTTCTCAGGACAGCCCCGGTTGGTGACGATGGTAGTTTGGAGCTCCCCCGTATCCGGACGGAAATAAAGCGAATTATTGGCTAGATGGCGCGCGGGGTAAGGAATCTGATCCAGGTCTTGAAGAAAGGAACGTTTGCCGGTTGAGATAATCTCCCCTCCGCGCCGGAAAATGATTCCATCCACCTTAGCCCAATCTGGCTGAGTGACCAAATCCGAAATAGTTTCCTCGTATTCGCCCCGCATGATCAGGTCGATCATTGGGTATCGTTTCAGGATTTCCGGCTGATCGCGCCAGAAGTGAGCTCCCTTGGCGGCTACGACGGTATCGTAGCGGATTGCCTTCGCCATCTGCGCGGCACGCAAATCACGTTCAAGTGTGGGAGTTGTTGTGGAGAGAACCAGGAGATCGGGTCTGAGTCTCTTGAGATCATCCTGGAGGTACTCCCAACCCAATTTCTCACCGGGATAATCGGTCAAAGTACATTTCACCCCTTGCCGTTCCAGAACGGCTCCTATGTAAAGGAGATCCATGGGGGGGCGAAGGGCCACGGTATGAAGACCCTCGATAGGTGTTTGGCAACGCTCCTCCCGGATGACCATCCCCGTGGGAGGTACAACCAGGAATGCAGTACGGATATCCGGTGCTTTCATATCTTCACTCTAATCAACAATCCGGTAAGCGTCAAACTGCTCACGCTTACTGTACCATGGTTCTGAATCATCCGGCGATTGGTGAGTAAACTCGGCGGCCAATCGGCCCATCTCCATGCTGTGGTCGCTGTTGTTGTAGTGGAATAAACCCTGCCGTCCCGTGCTGATCAAATTGCCCATGCCTGAAAGGTAGTCGAGTACCTGTTTGAGTTCCTGGCGATACCCAACGCGGTAGATCGGGTAAGCCCGGGGAACCTTGAGAACCACCTGGTCCACACACTCGGCGTCCTTGGCCATGCCGGTCCTCTGAAACCCCTCCCAGACTCGTGCTTTAAGCTCGGATTCCTCGGCGAATTGGATAGGATCCGTGGGCCGCGCGGGTATCTCGGCGCACAGGCAGCTCATCCCCTCCGGAACCAGGTTTGGACTGAAGTGAAACAGCTCGAACACCCGTGTGAAGATCACCTCATCACCGGGGAAGTACATCCAACTATTGCGTGTGAGAGGTTGTTGGTTGACCAGTGTGTAGACCAGGAAGGAGTCCGCATAGGTGAGATTTGCAGCAGCGTCTCTGACACCCGTGGGGGGCTTTGGCTCGAAGGTATCGAGAAGATCCACCAAGGGAATCGTTGAGATGACACGCGAGGTTTCGATTTGGTACCGCTTCCCATCTGGCTCTTCCAGTTCAATGGAACGGACAAGCCCGCCGGTGTGTCTGATTCGGATAACCTGGTGCGCGAGCAATACCGTCCCACCCCTAACCTGTATTCTCTCGGCCAGACGGGCGGAGATCAGTCCCATCCCCAGATTTGGATAAAGGAAGCTCTTCACCGCTGACCGGCTACGTCCAGTCAATGCCTCCCATGCCACCGAGAAGAACCCTTGACTGGCCAATCGAACTCGGGCCACCATGGCATCGAGGTCATCCGCATCCTCCCGATATACCTTAAGAGCGAAGGGATCGAAAACCATTTCGCGCAGATATGCGCCGAAACGGCGTTGAAGGTACTCGCCATAAGTCAACGGCGGTCTACCGATCAGTTTCCCCTTGAGCCCCCGCACCTTAGCGGGAAAAGCTGAGGCCAGGATCCGGAGTCCCGTGACCAAGCCAAGTTTGACGAGGATTTCTCCCAGACGAGGGGGATAGTCCAGCCATTTCCCCCTGAGAAAGATCTGGCTTTTGCGTTTGCTGACCACCAGCTCATCGCCTACAAGGGCATGAATGAGCTCCTTGGCGTGGGGATAGATCGTATGGATACGATGCGGGCCCAGGTCCATTCGGCACCCTTGCCACTCCATCGTGCTGGCAAGACCACCCGTGAAGGAGTTCTTTTCAATCACGGCGGGATCAGGATCGCCGAGACGCTGGAGGGTATATGCGGCTGTTAGCCCAGCTACTCCCGCGCCCAGAATTACCGATCGTGCCATCCTGCTCGCCTCACCCGTCGCGCGCTCATGCCTGTTCTACAACTCATGTTGAGGAACTATATGGGAACCCGACCAGATGAACAGGGGAGATTCGCCTGTCTTGAGGCTGATGGAGAGGATCTTCGCCTCAATGATATCTGATATTCCTCAGTATTCCTCCCAACTGCTGATCGAAAGAGGAGTCTCTTCGGGTGTTGGGGATGGTTCAGGGGTATCTCCCGGAGTCCACACCGGCCGGCGTGTGGGTGTCGTGGTATGAGTGCGGGTACGGGTGGGTAACGGAGTCTTTGTCCTTGAGCGGGTGGCGGTTGGAGAGAGTGTCCAAGTAGGAACAGGGGTCTGGGTCGCGGTAAAGGTTCCGCTTGGGGTGTAGCTCCGGGTTGGAGTGAGCGTCCAAGTGAAAGTGGGAATAC
>CAZORO010000100.1:0-12753 GCA_964581845.1 uncultured bacterium | reverse complement strand
CCTGGTGGAGTCGCGGATAACCTCCACCTCCAAGGGGAGCTCGTGGGTGTCGAAACTTGACCACAGTTTTTTGATATGGCTTAAACCCAGTTCTTCGACCGGGTAACCCTCACACAGTGACTCCCCGGCAATAGAAGCGGGCGCCATTCCCAAAAGAGCAACGAGTAAGAAAATGGCCAAGAAGACCACCTGAGTCCGGCATTCCATCTTAAAGGACCTCCACACAAGGCTTCCCGTTTCCCTCCAGAATGAGCGGAGAAAGAGAAATAGATCATAGTGCGTTCAGAGCCTGACTACAATGCTCATCTATCGAATATATCTAGGGATATAACAGTCGAATTATGATTGTTTTGATTTGACTGACAGGACCCAGTGTGGTATTCTCCCCTGTCAAAGAAGCCTGAACTGAAAGGTAACATAACGAAATGCGGCGAGTGGTGATACCAGAACGGTGGGAACGGATCATATCATTGGTGGATCACCAGGGGAATGTAACCGTTGAGCAGATCGCTCAAGAAATCAATATCTCTCCCGCGACTGTCCGGCGGGATCTGGATCGTATCGAGAAGCGGGGATTGATTCGGCGTACCCGTGGCGGCGCGATGCCCTCGCCACGGGCTCGCATTGGAGCGACTCTGGCTGAAAGCAGGAGGATCAATCCAACTGAAAAAGAACTGATCGGACGTGTCGCCGCCGAGCTGGTGGAGTCAGGCGACATCCTGATGATCGATGGAGGCTTTACCACCTACCAGGTGGCGCGTCATCTTCAAGCCACCGACATCACTGTGGTTACCAACTCGATTGATGTGCTGCATGTGCTGGTGGGACGGGAGGGAATCACGCTCGTGCTTTTGGGGGGAGACATCAATCTCCGTAGCGGGACCACAGTGGGGCCATTCACCGAATACCAGATTAGACAATTCAATGCTGATAAAGTGATCCTCGGAGCCGATGCGGTCTCACCCGAGGAGGGGATCAGCGTACCTCTTTCGCAAACAGCTCAAACCAAAAAAGCGATGATTGAGCATTCACGGGAGTTGATCTTGGTTGCCGACTACAGCAAGATCGGCAAATCAACGCTCTATAAGGTCGCCCCGGCGGAAAACATATCGACATTGGTGACTGACGATAAGGCCGACAAAGAGGTACTGGATACCTTCCGTTCACTGGGAGTTGAGGTGGTGGTCGCGGGTCAGGATTCCCAAGCGGGAAACGAGGCGGCATAAATTTGGTCATTCAACAGACTAATATGGCTTTTTTGGGTGATTCGGCAACAGATGACCTCACCCCCCACCCCCCCTCTCCCGCTGAGCGAGGGGGGCATTCCCCCTTCTCCTTTCGGGAGAGGGGGGTTGGGGGGTGAGGTCTTTCATGATTGAATTGGGAGCCGACCGAATGGACTATCAACTTCCCTCGTGCCATCAAGGATCAGATTGATTAACTCCTCTCCCACTGATATTGCCGTTTCGCCTTTCCCATTGAGCCGTATGACATATTTATCCTCAAGCCGGTCCACGATCACATTGACAGGTCGAGAGGATGTGATCTGAATAGGGAGGAGAGCCAGGACAGCCGACTCATTTTCTTCGAGGACCACCTTTGTCCGTACCGATTCCGAATCGGCTGTTGTCAGGAAATTAGCGGGGATACGGTGCCCTCGTGAATCATAACGGTAAGCACACACGAGAGCGCGCGAATCTTTCCAGCCATATACACCACTGTGCATGGTGATGATCCTTTCTTTTCCCTTGACAATACCCGCATGGATCTCCTGGACAGTGATTGGGTACATTTTTTGGGGTAATGACTCATAGGCCAATACACGCGGTTCGTTGTAGTAGAAATAAAGATTCCCCCACCGGAGCTTATTGAGCACATCATGATAAAGACCGATTTCATCGCCGCAGACTGCTGGATCACCTAGAGTTATGGGGGTTGGAAGGAGTGGTACATCCGGGCCCTCATTCACCTCCTTGTCGGTGATCAAGGGTAAGGAACAAATCGTGCGGGTTGGGACAACCCCATTAGCAATGACCACTCCACCCTTATCCCAAATCTTGCGGCACCAGGCGATCATGGCCTCCTGGGTTAATAAAACGGCGGAGCCCTTCTTCCTCAAGAGGTGATGCGCGTTGGGATCGATATCCGCGCTGTGGCCATCCCAACAATCATATGTGTAATCAGCGCCATATCCCCACAGGAAACCATCCGAAAAAACCCCACGGCAGCCGAGTTCATCCATCATGACATCCACACTCTTCAGCAGAGCTTCGCCGAAGCTATTCCCAAGAGTAGGATAGAAAATCCACCAGCGCCAATTCTGCTCGTAACGTTCCTGTGAGAAATAATTCCCGTTGGCGTAGTTGTATGGGTAAACCACCTGCTTTCCATCTGAATCCATGACACGCGAGTCTGGAAACAGGGTCTCAGGCTGATTGGTGGCGTAAAGTTGATGGGCGATGTGGAACATCCCTTTCACATCCGGCTTGACAGCTGTCAGCTGACTCATCATCCCAGCGATACGCTGCTTTTCGAGTGGATATTCCACAAACTCAATTCCCTCGATTGAAATGCTTGGATCATCTGTACACCAGGAAAGGCAGAACACGGTTGCGTAGAGAACATTACGGATATCAAAATACTCCGCCGGGGGAACCAGACCGGTATCCCGCTTTTGTTGTGTTCCTTGAAGGAAAGCCAAGGAACCATCGACAGTCACATGGTTTCTGTTTTCATCCCGGCGGATGGCATTCACAAGGTCGAAATAATCACCGGTTGAATTGGGATAGACCGCCCATTCAAATGTATAAGAAGCCCCGGCATCCAAAGCAAATTCATTCGTGAAGAGATCCAGCCATCCCTTTTCATCAAAGCTACCGCGTGCCTGAACAACATAAACATCATCAAGGGCTGCTAGTCCAATTCCCAATCCTGAGCCTGCGGCAAACAGAAGGGGACAAGTTTTTAATGGCCGTGATGGAACGGCTCTACCAGCTTCCCTGCCACCCACGAAAACCCGTCTGTCTTTTATGTCTTTGGTGTTGAGCCGGTTGTGAATCATGATGCCTTGTGGTAATGAGGTGTTGTTCGATATCGTATCGGATACGAGGATGCGGTGTGATTCTTGCGAAATAAGCCTTGAAATTGTGTAAAACCGCCCTTTCGCACTCAGACCATCCTCCTTGACTTCTACTTCCCAATCGGGCTCCCCAATCCTATCCAGTGTGTCCGCGCAGGCCAGTGTATTCACTGCATTTCCTGGGAATGAAAAAGCCGATTCAACCGGAAATGAAGTCTCCCCGGTAGTCAGTAGCATTCCGCCTCCCGGCATGATATCCACATCCATTTTTAGAGAAGCCGGTTCACGCGGTAACGATTCAACTGAGATCATTTCCGGTGATGGAACCATGGCAACTGGAGCGGGATACTCAAAGGTTGCGCTAGCAAGCGCGGCACGCGAGCTACTCATTAGCTGGGCGTGCAGTTCATAGCATCCTTGCTGGAGTGGCTTAAGATCAAAGGAGTAGAAGCCAGTGGCTTTGGAGGGAAGTGTCGTGATTATTTGAGATTCGATCAATGCCTTTTCTGGATCGCCCCCAGCTCCGGGCATCCGGCTCAAGTCAACCAGGATCCGCTCCTCTGGAGCTAAAGGCATCACACCAAGAAAATCCACTTCCGCACACACCTCTTTCTCCTGGTAGTAAATGTGTGGCTTCAATGTGAGGCTGCCTCTATGCACTACATCCTTGAGGTAGCGTGGCACACTCCCCCAAAACCATTCCAGGACCTCATTCTGGTCCAGGGCACTTTTCATGATGGCCAATTCATACATTACCCCAGCGAACGATTGTCCTGGAGCGCTGATCCGGAAGGGTGCCTTTCCCAAAGCCGGAGATTTCGCTTGGAAGCGAGCGTCCAAAACTCCATTGATATAAAGCGTAACCTCCTCTCCCCGGCGGACCAACGCAATAAAATAGACAGTCTTGTTATTCAGGGAAGTAACACCAAAACCGAAGTGATCAAAACCATTGTGACTCGACCGGTACATCACACGCGCTGTTGCCCCATCAATCCTTAGGACAAAACCCTCTTTCTGATAGTCTTCGCAGTCTATCAAGGTCCAGTTGGTGGCTTCATCGGGATAGGGGGAGGCATCGAGCTCCACCCAGGCAAGAAAGGTCGAATCACCCACACTTTTTAAATCCTTGTTATCACCGAATTCGATATAACTTCCCGATCCGGAGAACCTCAATCCCTGGCCATGATCTGTCTTAATCCACTGCGCCCCCACAATCGTTCCATCAATTCCAAGCCCGCTACGGCCGTGAAGGACTTCACCTGAACCTACATCAAAAACCCAATGCGCCAATAGGTCTGTCTCGCTGACGGCATTATGAATACATGGCGGCAACAGGAGAATGAATAAAAGTGTGATGGATCTGGATGAACTCATGACGCCACCTCCGGAATCTGGAAATTTGAGGGAGATTTCAGGTTAGCAGCTTATTGAAAAAGGGCATAGCAGTGGATTTCCGCAAAGGCGGGAATCCATGATGAATGTAGGGTCAATGAGATTGGTCTTGTGGTGCAAGTTTCAGGTATTCCTCCACCACCCACTCCGAAAGGGGATGCCCATCGGGGACACCCGCGACGTCCTCAAGCACTCGTCCCACACCATCATAGATCACTCTTTCAGACAGCTCCCGCGATTGAAGATCCTCCGTATTCGTTGACGCTAAGGTAGCGGCGATGATATAAGCCAGGTTCGCTGGGTTTTGACCATATTGGACGGCCAGCATGGCGGGTCCCACCAAACGTTCTTCACGGGTCAGTTTACGGATCGGTTCACGAATCACCCGCTTGATGTCATCAGGAAGATAGGGTGATTTCATCGCCTCCAGGAAGGACTTTCGATAGGTTTCAGTCTCTTGCGGATCGAAGGTATGTTTGGCAATGAGAGCAGCGGCAGACTCCTGTGTGGCCGCATCGACCTTCTCCATGATTTCGGGATCTCTAGCGGCTTCATCCATGAGGGAATAGCCTTTCCTGAATCCAAGGATTCCGATCGCGAAGTGGCCGGTGTTTTTGATATAAAGTTTCCGCTCCAGTGCTGCCTCCTGGTTCATGGTTAAGGTCATCCCCTCAAGACGGGGCATCGGTTCCTTCACTGCGTTGGCATCCACCGACCATTCCTGAGTGGTTTCGGCGATGAGGACAAGCGGATCGGGTTCGGGGATGGGAACCGCGCGGGCCACCATGGAATCAGGGAATCCCACTTTGGCATCCATCCATTCCCAATCCAGACCGGAAGCCTTCTCCTTCAAGTATCCCCGGAGAGTTGTGGAACTGCGTTCCATATTCTCACAGGCAATCACATTGAGGGGTTTTTCAACACCTTTCTCAAAGCGTAGACGAAGCCCCTCCATCAATGTGGGGCACACAGAACACAGGTTGGTGGGGATTACTGCGGTCGCCACAATATCCGCATCCGCAATCGCCTCTGCGCACTTCTCTGACTCTGAGGTATGGAAAATCTCATATCCATTTACCTTGATCTCCTCGAGCTCCGGCCCCGCCAAAAGGACCCTGTATTCGGCGGCTTCACGCAGGTAATCCACTAAGTCACGTCTACGTTCAATGAAGGCGACCGACCAGCCTGCACTGTGAGCCAGTTGACCAATCTGACCCCTGCCTGTGGCGCCAGCTCCGATGATCACGATACGAGGGGGTACAGCGGCCATGATTCTTCCTTTCTCAAAGTCATCCATTGAACCGGCCTCCCCTTGCGGAGGGATCTACATGAGACAGGTCTTCCGGAAGATAAGAGTGATGGTGCATGTATACCGCACTCTCCTGAATAAAGTCAAGCACATTATGCTCATTATAGAGCAATGAGACAATATATATGACCGATTCATTCATAATATAGATCATAGATTGCGTATATTGATTGACACTTTTCTCATCGGGTGTTAGTTTGCTGCCACTCAAGGAGGTGTACTACCATGTGGAAACAGCACCCTTCCATGCCTTTTCCATGTTTTCTCTGCGGGTTTGGGGTTGGACTGGCACTTTTTTGTTGGCTTCTCCCTGTAGGTTTAGCCGCCACCCCGGTCAGTTTTGACACTACCAACCTCCCCCCTCGAACCGTTATCGAATACCCTCCATTGCGTGAGATTCCGGAGTGGGTCCAAACCAACATCCGCATCGGACATCTTCCCCCGGCCGACTGGCGCATGATCGATGAGTTTCTTAAGGCGGGTTATAACGTGGTGACAGTTAATGTCCTGACCAGGTGGGACCGTGTCGGACCCAGTGCTTGGATGTACCCAGCGGATGAGGTTGCTGAAGCTGACAAATACCTCCGGCGGGTGGCCGACACGATCCACAAGGCAGGGGCGCGCGCGGTGTTCTATATGGGACCGGTTCAAGTTCCCTGGGGGAATGAACGTTTCTACAAGGCCCATCCCGATTGGGTGCGGATTCGTTCTAATGGAAAGCCCGACCCAACCATCAATTGGGCCAGCATCCGTAGTGGATATGCTGATTGGCTGCTGGAGCAGCTGGCCTTTGTGACCAAGGAGTATGGAGTGGATGGGTATTGGATGGATGGCTACGCCCCAGTCCATCTTCACACTTATGACGAAGCGACTCGCCAGAAGTTCCGCGAGTTCTCCGGTGGCCATGATATTCCCAAACCCACCATCGATCAGCCGGATTCGCCTATGTTCTTCGATGTTACCAAAGACGCGGTTGCCAGACTCTACATGAAGTGGCATGAAGACTACTTCACCCAGTTCGCCGACCGGATGCGGGGTGCGATCCGCAGTGTCAAACCCGACACCATCATTTATGCCAATAACTCGGGCAACCGGACCTGGTATTTCCCCAGCATGTACATGGGCGAATACCCCTCCGCTTATTCAGGAGCAACCGATATCTCCTCGGTAGAACTCTTCTGGGATGTTCCTGGGGATCCGCTCTACGAGCAGTTTGTCTGCGCCTTCATGCAATGCATCACCCGCGACCGGGGTTCCTCAATCTGGATCCAGCCCTCCGCGCATGGGATCTCCGGCCGTTCGACGCCCGTGGAGATCCAACTAAGGGGCCTTCTCGGTCTCCCCTGGGGAGTTCTGCCGGAGTTTGTCGAATCCGCCAACCGCGAAGAATACAAGACGATTCATGTGGAGAACATGAAAGCACGTGAAAAATGGCTGATCAAATCGGAGGTCCTCCCTTACTTCGGCGTGGTGGCCTCCGAACAGACACGCAGCCTGTATGCTCAGGGCGCGCTTCCCGTGTACTTCTCCCACACGCTGGGTTTCTTCAAGTCGATTTTCGAGAAGCATTGGCCGGTTCGGGTGCTCAATGAGTATGACTTGGAAGATGCGGATCTACGCGGGGTCCGTGTGCTTGCTCTGCCAAATGTGGCCTGTCTCTCGGATCGTGCGGCAGAGGTCATCCGGCGTTTCGTAAACAATGGAGGCGGTTTAGTGGCAACTTACGAAACCGGGTTGTATGACTCCGAATATAATAGACGAACCGATTTCGCGCTTGCGGATCTTTTCCAAGCTCATTACAAAGACTCCCACCCTGTCGAGCTGCGAGAGAAGAACCTCATGCTGACTCTCGACAAAGGTGATCACCCCATCCTTAACGATCCCTTGATTCATGGGAGCCAGATGACCGCCTGGAGAAACCCTCAGGGCATGCCACCTGATCAAGGCCCGCTAGCCTTGATCGCGAGTGGTGCGGAAGTGACACCGATGAGCGGTGCTACAGTTCTCTCAACCTACAACCTGAATGAACCTGGAAAGGAGAATAAACGGTACCCAGCAATCTTGACAGCCGAATCCGGCAAGGGGCGGGTGGTGTATTTCCCCGCCTCAGTGGACAAGGCGATGTTCTTCTATCCCGATCCTTATATGCGCCAGATGCTCGCCAATGCTTGCTTGTGGGCAGCCGGAGGAGAAGCTCCGCCGGTCGAGGTTCAGGCTCCTCTCATCCTTACTACCACTTTCCGTCATCAACCACAGGATAAACGCCTAGTGGTCCATCTCTACAATGGAGCGAGTTCCTGGGGGATGCACTCCATTTACCAGAAGATCGCCCCCGTTCCTGAGGAGCTCCAAAAGCAGTGGGGCTTCCCGAATCAATCCGAACTGCGTGGCACCTGGCCAATCCGGGAGGAGATCATCCCGCTGCACGATGTTAAGGTGACTTTCCGCGGTTATGAAATCGAACGGGTTCATTTGGAGCCAGAGGGACTGGATCTTCCGGTAACTGCTGTGGATGGTCAGGCTACGGTTATGGTTCCCAAGGTAAACATGTACAGCATGGTGGTGGCTGAGCTTAAGAAATGAGGTTAAGGGATACGGAATCAAGAAGCTTCACTGGGAACTTGAGGGCCAGAGCCTGCCCTCCCCACAAAAGGGGGATGAGACAACCGCCGTAGTTTCACGGCTGGATATCCACTCCTTACTGGTGGTGGAGTTTTAGGAAATCGTGGGGGTTTCCAGAGGATCCCTCATCCGGTTTTGACTAATGCGGTTTCCGGTTTCCGGTACAACAAACGCGAAACAAGGATAGAAATCTCAAAGAGAACCAAAAGCGGTAATGCTAAAAGTGTTTGAGTAACTGGATCGGGCGGGGTGAGCACCGCCGCGACAATAAAAATGAGCAGGATGGCATGACGGCGGTATTTCCTCAGAAATGTGGGCGATACTAAACCCAGGAGAGAGAGAAGGGCAATCACCACCGGGAGCTCGAAAACAATTCCAAACACAAGGATCATGGTCAGGGTAAAGCTGACATAACCCGCCAGCGACCAGGCGTTGGTGACTACTCCCTGCCCAAAATTCGCAAGAAAAGGGACCGCGATCCGCATCATTGCGGTATAAGCAAACAATCCTCCAATCACAAAACTTGCCCAGGAGGAGAGGATAAAGGGGACAAGGAATTTCTTCTCGGCTGGTTTAAGACCTGGTTCTACAAACTTCCAAACCTGGTACATGATGAATGGAAGATCAAAGAAGAGCGCGGCCACCAGAGCCACTTTCATATAGGCCACCACCACCTCGGTTGGTGAAAGCCCCACCAGGATGGTTTCCGCTCCCTTTTGGTCATAAATAAAGATTGGCCCCACCACAGGGCTGAAAGCAATTTTCCAGGGGATGGGATTGGTCAGTCCCGGAATCGTCCGGGCATGTTCAGTTAACAACCTCATCATCGGATCCGCGAAATAGAACGCGATGCAGATGGCGGGAACCACTGTATAGAGGCAATACAGGATCCTGGAGCGGAGCTCTTCGAGGTGCTCCAGAAAGGTCATTTCGACATCGGCGCTCATCAGTCAGGTGGTTCTTGGTTGTAAGGTGGAATGAGTGGGGGATGTGAAGAATCCTCTCCTGAGTCCGTGGCTTCGGCTTGCACTGGAGTGGTCTCAGGAGAAGCGGTTTCCGGTTCGCTAACCACAACCGCATCGGTGGTCTCGGATTGGGTGATGGTCTTCTGGGGTTCCGATACCGGGCTGGAGGGGATCCTTCGCGGGGTCGAGGAACGGTAGTCCTCCTCGAAATATAGACCGCGTTTCATCTCATCCGCGGCTTCACGGAAGGTCCGCATCCACTTCCCCACCATGCGCCCCAGCTCGGGCAAACCCCTCGGTCCCACCACCACCAGGGCGATGATCCCAATCACCACCATTTCAAAGGGATTCATGTTAAACATGACTTCGCTCGATCCATCTCCTCGGACAGCCCATTCCTCAGATCAATCATACCCCGGGTAGCGAAGGGATCGAAGGGGAGGCGCTGGGAAGTTCTTTTTGCTCGACCGGGTAATGCGTACCTGCATGTTACTGGTGAATGGCGAAAAATGAACAAATGGGTTGTTACTCATAGTGTGTCCACATACGGGACACTTTCACAGTCTTAATTTCATCAAAGACCTGGTAAACAAGCCGGTGATGGATGTTGATTCTTCATGAAAAAACTCCCTGTAGGTCCCCTACCAATTTCTCAAACGGTGGCGGAGTCTCATATGGATTCTCACGAAGGACCTCGAGTAAATCCCCGGTTTTTGATCTCAGACCGGAAACCGTAATCTTTATAGCGTCTTTCCTGGCCTGATGCGTGAATACGATATCCCAGCTCACCACCCGGGATCCTTGCTGCACTCTTGAATGGGAGTTTCCATCCCTTCGAGGATGGACTCCCTCATCCCCGGAACAGATAGGAGGTAAAGCGTCTCTTGAACCGCTGCCCAGTCCTCCGCGGAGACAAGCACACCCGCTGATCTTTTTCCGGTTATATGAACAGGAATATGAGACTGAGACACCTCATCGAGTAGCGTATTGAGCTGATTCCTCGCTTGTGTCGCGGAAATCATGTTCATCTTGTGCCCTCCTAAATAAAGATACTCAATCATACGTTACCCTTCAGTTACAACATGTCAACGCATCGCAGCCTATCAACCGGTTCCTTTGGTGTCTTTTCAATTGGATCAACTCGATTGGATGGTATACCCTTTCCTATCGGGTAGACCGCCATCCAGGGGAGCACCGAGATCAAGAGCCGGACCTCCTCACCGGCCTCACCCATGGCCAGGATCACTATCGAGAGGACGGCGAGAACGATGAGTTGATTTTCGCAGTTTCCAAGAAACTTGAAGAGGAGATGGGACTGACGGCGAGAAACAACGAGAACCCACACCAAGGTCCCCAGCAGAAAGAAAAAACGCCAGAACAACCAACCCGCGGAGAGCCAGACAAGTGGCCGGTAGAGCCAGAGGACCGGATGCTGAATCGGAGTGGCTCGATACATCGTGAGATTGGGCTTCAGGAATAACGCAAGCCGCCGGAATGCATGTTTTAGGGTCACAGCAGGAGCGCGCAGGAGCGCCTCCATCACTTGTGCCTTGACTATCTCATTGTGCCGTGAGTGACCGATGCTGTTGAGGAGTCCGGGATCACTTTGCGGTACCGGCTGACCAGATTCATCAAGCAAGGGAGGAATATCGATACCGATGTCTTTCCAAGCCCGGACAAGGTTGAAACCGGAGTGATTCGACCAGATGATCTGGCCCTCATGGAGCAGGTATAACTTCAAGTGCCACCCCCCTGACAGGAGCAACAATGGAAGAAGATGAAGCAAGATGCACTTCTTACCGGATGGCCGGATCGCGCTCAGGCTGCCAAGGAGCAGAAGAGGCAGAATGAGTAAAATAAATGGACGTGTCAGTTCCAGAAGGGAGAGCATGACTCCTGAAAGGAAACAGCGCGTACACATCCAATGTGGTAAGGTCCCATCCTGGCTAGAGACAGGCTGGAAAAGAAGAAACAGGAAGCCCAAGGCGGGGAAGAAGATATCATAGCTCAAGGGCATAAAACGATGAAGCAATACGGTGGACCAGAGGAAAACGGTACCAGTAACGAGAGAAAGAACAAAGGAGGCATTAGACCTCGGCCTCCAATAAAGCGCAGTCATATAGACAAAGACAAGTGCGCACCGGTAGAGGATCTGAGTGAAAAAAAAGAAACTGCCTGTTAAGTTGAAGACAGCCAATTCACAGATGGATTGGACAGGAGGAACACCCGTCTTCAGGTCCCTTACAAATCTGAGAAATCCCTCCCAACCTCCATACTCGGTGTGATCAAAACAATCCATCCACCGGATCGCGGTGTACCCAGGCGCCGCCAATCCGGCGAGGAGCATCATAAAGGATGTGTGCAGAACAATGGTCAGGAACTTCCATCTTGGGAGATCCGGATAATAAAGCTTTGTCAGGGAATCCCACACCATGAGTTGCGCTCCCGGTGATTCATGAGCATTATCTCTGGAACAGCGAAAGAGTCACTGCCTTGGGTTCGTCTATATGGCCAGGTGATGGCCACTAGTGAAAAAGAGAGGATACAGCAATGCCTTGGATTCCCGCCTTCGCGGGAATGATGGATCACCACCATGAAGGGAAAGCACCTCATTCTGGATATGCTTGTATTTCTCCTAGCCTTCTCCTGGTTTTGGTTTTGGCGTCCCTATGGTTTTTATGGCGGAGACTCGGAATATCTGGACCGTCAGATCGAGCAAGGGCTCTGGTTCCGTAAACGGGAACCGTTGGCGGTAGCGGCCATGCAGGTCTCCCACCAGATCATGACTCCACTTGCCGGCTGGCCAGTTGCCTGGAGCATCTCGCTGGCCTCCTGTCTCGCTGGCGCGGTGGCGGTGGTGGTCTTGAGGAGGATCTGCCGAAAGCTCCCTTACCCCAGGCTGACATTCGCTTTGTTGCTCTCATCGGGATACTTGCTCTTGTTCCATGGACATATCGAGGCCTATGCCCTTCCCACTCTCCTGCTTACGTTCTGGATCCTTGCGATCCACAAGGTCGAAGCGGGGGAGTGGGGGAGTGGGACACTCATGCTGGTCTTCGCGGGGATGGCTTGGTGCCACACCATGGCGATTGCCTTGTTTCCGGCGTTGTTGATGAGCGCCTTCCTTCAGCGCCAACGGATTCTTCCAGAATGGCGGATATGGACTCTGGGGCTCCTCATGCTCGCCGGGCTGTATGTGTTCACGGATATTCTCCACATCGGCCATGGCCCGGGTTTCGAGACATTGCCACAGTTCCTCAATACATCCACTCCAAAGGAGTTTGGACCACTTCTCTCCATGAAGCATCTGGAGATCAAGGCTGAGTTCCTGTGGATTGGAACGCACCTGTCCTTATTCGCGGCCATTGCCTGGATCTGGATCGACT
>CAZORO010000099.1:3791-12902 GCA_964581845.1 uncultured bacterium | reverse complement strand
CGCAGTGTCGGGCCAAAGGAATCACCAATCTGCATGTTCAGACGTCTGATATGAATTTCTATGAGGCTCCAGGAGTGTTTGACCGGGTGATTTCCGTGGAGATGTTTGAACACATCCGGAATCATGGCCAGTTCATGCGGAAGATCGCTGGTTGGCTCTCCCCCGGCGGTCAGCTGTTTATCCACATATTCTGTCACCGGCTGTATGCATATCCATTCGAAACCGGGGGAGAAGACAACTGGATGGGACGGTACTTTTTTACAGGCGGAATAATGCCATCAGCAGACCTCCTTCTCCACTACCAAGAGGACCTTCTCCTAAAAAGACGCTGGTTTGTGAATGGTATACAATACGCCCGTACACTTCGCAGTTGGCTCAATCGCCTAGATCATCATTCCACTCAAGTCAAAGAAATTATGGAAAGTGTTTATGGTCCTGGAATGAGCAGAATTTGGGTAAACCGCTGGCGGATCTTCCTGATGGCGTGCGAGGAGCTTTTCGCTTACAAAGGTGGCCTCGAGTGGTTTGTTTCCCACTACCTCTTTGTACGAAGATAATCCACTTCGACCACAGTGCGAATAGTCCGAATTTCCCCTCCCGCGTAACTCTTGAGCGATTCCTGACTTTAGGGCATTACGGTTCACAAACGTACCTTAGCAAATCTCTCCCATCTACTGCCTCGGGCAGATTAGTGCTCTCTGCCGTATGCTACAGGGCACAAACTGGTCCGGCTGGAGGTTGCTAAAAGAGACTACAAAAGCCTGTCACACGCGGAGCGGATCTTCCGCAGCACCAGCCTTGTCTAAACAACTGAGTGTCAATAAGCCGTACACACGGCCAGACGCACGTGTTTCCCGGTGGAATAGCATAAAATCGTATTAAGAAATCTCCCAAATGTCAGGCTTCGAGCAATCTTGTATAACCGGGTTTGGGCACAGGATAACTACCGCTGGCGTCCGGAGTCACTGGCGGTTCCATGCCGTCATGGCAATCCTCGGGCTTGGGTGCGTATTGGAAGCTGGATTTGTTGATCTGCTCCCACGTGATTTCCTCGCCCGTGTAGCAGGAGATTTGCCCCATCACGCCGATCATTGTACTACGGGCCATGTAGTCACCATTATTCACGGGTTCGCCCGACCGGATCGCTTTGAAGAGGATGTCGTGCTCGATCTGATAGGGGTCGCATTGCTGCTCCCAACGCCACTCGTTTTGGCCCCAGATCTGACATTGCAGGATGGAAGCCCTTCCTTTGCTGCCAAACACAATGCTGGATGAGTCGTTGTAGCATCCCTTGGTCGTTCGGCAAAAAGCATATATCCGGACACCACTCTCGAAATCATAGACAACCGAATGGTGGTCGAACACATCACCATAGATCGGTTCGGTCATGGAGGAGCGCCCACCAAGGCCATGACATTTGACGGGTACGGCGTTGTGCAGGACCCAACTGGCACGGTCCAGGTTGTGCACAAGAGACTGCGGAATATCGTCTCCGGAGAGCCAACGGAAATGATACTGCGTACTACATTGCCACTCGAGTTCAGACAGCCCAGGCGCTCGTTCTATGATCACGTAAGGCTCACGTAGAAAATTCTCTTCGATGCAAATCACATCGCCGATGGCGCCATCGTGGATTCGCTGAACAGTCTCGGCGTATCCGGTGTGATACCGGCTTTGCAGTCCTGAAACCAGGCACAGCCTTTTTTCACTTGCCACGCTGGCTGCATGTTGCATGAGTTTGATGCCGGCAGGATCAATTCCGTGAGGCTTCTCGACAAAGACATGCTTGCCCGCTTGGAGCGCGGCCATTGTATGAAACGGGTGGAATTTCGCCGCGTTGGCGATCAGCACGACGTCTGATGATTCAATGACATACTTGTACCCATCGAAACCCATGAAACAGTAGTCGTCACCGACGGTGACCTGATCTTTCATCTTCTCTCTGAGCTGTTCACGTTTGGCTTTGACACGATCCATAAAAATGTCACACATCGCCACAAGCCGTGCACCGGGATCCGCGGTCAACGCTTGCACAGCCGCGGCTGTATTCCGCCCGCCACAACCGATCATTCCGACACGGATGATATCACTCCCGGCCGCATAGGCACTTTTCGCGATGGCGTTAATACCCGTAGCGGCGGCGGCCATGACAGCCGAACTCTTTAGGAAATCGCGCCGTGTTGTACCACAGATCTTGCCTGATTGCTCTGAACTTTTCATGTTTCATCCTCCACAAGATATGCCGGTTTCATATCGGATTTACTATCATTATTTAACCGTTCAAATCAGACATAGTCGATTGAAACAGAGTCTACGTGAGTCCATGGAGCAAGATTCAGCAAAGTATTTGCGGCTTCTTCCCCATCGAGGGATCCGCAAACATCTCCTTTGATGAAATAACGCAAAATAGTTTACCATGGCTTCAAAGGATTTAAAGAGGGTATTTTTTTATGGTCACTCACTAAGGCGAACAATGGCCAGATGTTATCTCAGAGGATCGCGGAGAGATATGATCCAACCCAAGGGATTTTAGACTGCAAGGATCAACCACTGGTCAAGTGATTACGGAAAACGGACTCGGGGTGGCCATCTATCATTAACAAAATATATCTGCAGGAAAGATGTATTTTTATCGACATGGATATTTGCTTGCGTCAGTGGTAAACATGGCCGAACATGAGACAATGACAAGCAGATTACGCTTGTCAGGTCTGGTAAAGATTTCGTTAATGGCAAACCAGACTTCAAGATGACCCTTCAATGCGATTTTGCATTGCTTTCCCATCATCTCAAGGGGGTATGGGTTTCCCCGCATTAAAATCTCACATGTTTAATTCAAACCATTTCAACTTTCATAATGCTATTGTCTAATACCGTTCAGCGTTGTAGGCCCATCTGCGCCCTTACGAGGTTTTATTTGAAATAGTGTTCATCACTCATCTAGAGATTCCAGGACGATTTCGGGGTATTACCCCAATCCTTCGAGGGGGGCTACGTTGAAGTGCCCCTCAGAATCTACTCGTCTTGATAAAGATGATTGTGTGGATCAGGCTTTTATGGGAACATATTTCACGAGACGTTGACACTGATCCGGATCGCCCGCGGGGCCGTGCCCTGTTTCACCTTGATGATGACTAAATCATTTACTGAACGAATCCAGCCCTCCGGACTCTTTTCCAGATCATCAACCTGCGGCAATAGCATGCCGTCCACGCTGATTTTTACGTCATCAGGCAGGTCCGTCACGATCGCGCGGCAATGATTCCAGCCCGGATCATTGAGCGTGAATGAGATGCTTTTCTTGTCCACCTGCTCGTCGGCGATGGCGGCCATCGCCGTCACATGATAGCGGTCTTTCCCATTGCGTAGGATCACCGTACGCTCGCCGCCGATGTCGTATTTGCAATGCAAAGAAGCGCGCAACAGGTCACATGGCGAGATCGACGGACCGCTGGGCATCCACGTGATCAGACTGAAACCGTCGGGGTAATAGCCGGTATAGGGTTTTTTATCATAGGTCATCCACAGACAACTGTTGCACAGGCCGTCAGCCATTTTCTTCCAGTCCAGCGATTGATCATATCGCGCCAATTCATAAATATCGTCGGCGTACACCAGGCCGATCCACTGAACCGGCAGACCGTACCAATGATGTTTGAAATGGCTCGAGCCATACCCATAAAGCGCCGCATAGAGCATCGGATCGCGTGTGGTGTCCTTGTAGAGATCGCCGCCGTCGAGCAATGGCGGGTTGTTTGAGTGAATATGAACGGCCTTGCATTCGCGCGGCGGCTGTGACCACAGGTAAATGAACTGCACCCCGGTCTTAGCCCAATAAACGGCCTTGTCGAGCCATTCGCGCTCGCCGGTCACGCGATAGGCGTTCAGACAGGCGCGCAAGCCAAGGTAAGAACCATGCAATGAAACGGCCCGCGGGCATTCCTCGCTGTAAATAACATAGGGCAGGTCATACCGGTTCATGTCCTTAAGGCCCTCGAGACATGCCTTAAAGGTTTTTTTATCATTGGTCAGGACCACGTAACTGGTCAGCCAGGCCGCCGACGAAGCAGTGATGCCCTGGCTGCGTTCGCCCTTAAGGCCGATGTATCCGGGTTCGGGCGGGGCGTTCCAGACGGCAAGTCCCTCCTCACCGATCGGCTCGGGTACCGCGCCCCATGAGCCGTCGGGATTCTGTGTGGCAACCATGGCATTGGCGCGACGTTGGTAATCCTCAAGAATCGCCTCGACGCCGCCAATGCGCAGCGCCAGGTCAAGGTCGGCCTGAACCTGTTTGTCAAGCGCCGCAATCGTCATTTCATCAACCCGCGCGGCAAGTTTTTCATCCTTGAGCAACGGTTTGGCCTTGAGCAGGGTCGAAATGATCTTGGCATGGGTTTGTGGCGGCGCACCGATTCCCCATGGCCAGCCCTTAGCCTCCGGGTCCCAGCATTCCACCAACCCGCGCACGAGCAGTTCGAGGGCCGCCTGATCATCCATCGGCCGCGATTTGATGCCGGGCAGTCCGCCGTATTCGGCCAGGTATAGGTCAATCGCATCGATGGCGTGCTTCGCGGGCGCTGCGAAGAGTTTGGCCGTGATCGTCATGACGCCGCCTTCATCGATCTCGGCCGACCGATAGGCTTTCATGGAATTCTCGGCCACATAGTCCGGGATCGAGGGGACAAACAGGCCCATGAGGTGATTTTCCTTGCGTTCAATCCAGTTGGGTGAGGCGAAGACCGCCGCGGGGGTGGTGAAATCCTTGTACCATTTCTGCATTGGGTCCCACATGATCCCGGTCATGCGGCCGTCCTTGAGCACGGTCATGAGCGGGATGGAAACCTTCGCCGGGTGAGGCGCGTAATTGATCTTGATATCGGGAGCGAGCGACCAGATGTCGCTGGATTGTTCATCGCCTTGCAGGTGTTCGAGACCGGGAAACAGTGCTTCGTCCTTGACGGCGCCGAAAGAGCCTTCGCCGGCGTGGATACGGGGACCCCAAAACAGAAGGACCTTGCGCCCGATGATAACCTTGGCTTGATAGACGACATCGACCACTGGGCGGTCGGCGGTCATGGTGAAGGAAAAGGAAAGCCGCCAACTGACCCAATCGCCTAGTTGAAGGTCCTGCGTGAACGTAACATTCACTGAATCACCGTTCTTTTTGATTTCGTATTCCTTGGGCAGGGCGTATTCGAGGAAATCGCGCCCCCAATAACTTTCGTAGATAAGGGCGGTGAAATATGGCGCGGTGGCCATCGGCGCCCAATCATTTCCGTCACGCGCGTCCAGCGTGTAGCTGGTATAGCCATCGGGGAACGTCCCGAAACGCGGATGGCCGCGATGGAAGGTCAAACGAATCAGATCGTTGGCCATGACGACATTGGAGGTCGCCTTGTCGAGATGAGCAGTCGGGCCCATGGTTTTGGTTTCCTTGGCGAAAAGATTAGGAGTCAGGGTCGTCATCAACATGACAAGCCCGATGATTTGCCCAGGAATAAGAATCCTTTTGAATACTCGCCGGTTGATTGAAATGTTCATCGTCTCCTCTAATTGAATTCCGATGGTCAATGCCATGCCTACATAATCAAATGACTCCTGCCGAGAGTCAAGATGTTTGTTTGAAAACCCTAAATATTTCTCACTACTCCACCAGCACCAAACCCCCGGCGTGTTTGTGACAAAAACCTATTGTATACCAATAGGAATGGAGGAAAAGGGGATGGAGAGGAAAGCGATCAAGTCATTCTAGGGATCTTTGTGGCGATTCTGCCGGAAGTTCGATGGGTGTATCAACAACCTACGGACCCACAAGCACCTGAAGATGTTTGTGAACGGTCGGTTGAGCAGTCTGCCTCGCAAGAACACCGAACCGATGGCTCTGAAGGCGGGGATGCCGGTGCGGATCACAGGAGTTCCATTGGATTCATCGCTGGGACCACGCAGCCCCCGCCACACGTCTTCGGGAGCTGGGGCGGAAGGAGCACGGGAATGCGAATGAGATCGGGGTGATCGACGAGACGAGTTTCAAGAAAGAGGCGGGCATCGATCTGCCTCAAGACAACACGGTGCCCAAGGAAACTTTAGCGCGGAAGTACTATCGAAACCCTCTCATGTCATGTCAGACCTTAGAGTTATCCTAAAAAGTCAAAAAAACTCCTGCATCTTTGGGTCCAGTTCCCAACGGACAATGAAAAAAAACGTTACCCTCCAAATTATCGTTCGTTTTTCAAGTGCAGACAGACGCAGCGCTTCGGCAGCCCCACAAGCCGAAGCACCAAACCCACCTAAGAAAGCCTCCTCTTAGGACTAGCCGGTCATCCCACCCCCTTGACCGGCTTTTTTTTGACTCAATCGAAAATCCACTCGCAAGGGTTCAATAAACAAAGACGGGAGTCTTGAGATGCCTCCTGGCTTGTTCTGCAATGGCCATAAGCATTTCCCTAGGAACCTTGGAAACGCGCGGATCAGGGGCCGGACGATCCAGACTATAGATGTCAACTCGAACTGGTTTGATCCGCTGGAGAGCCCAGATCCAGTGCTTCACCTCTTCATCGCCTGAATTATCGCCGGGTCCATGGATGAACATGGATTGGATATGGGGGGCAGGAAATGAAGCAATCTGCTCGATGATGGATTCCATCGAAAGGGAAGGATGGGGCCGGTTCAGTTCACGAACCACTTGAGAGGAGACTGCATCCAGCTTCATGCAGGCTTCATCTACATTTAAGAGTGCTTCCCGGATCTCTTTCCGGTGGAGCTCTGAAGCGTTTGTTAAGACGACAATCCTGACATGAGGAACTATTTCATCCCTTATCAGGATCGTCTTTTCAATGAGTTCGGGAAAATCAGGATGTAGTGTTGGCTCACCATTACCCGCGAAGGTGATCGCATCCAGCCGTTCACCAGTGTCACGGAAATGCTCCAACCTTCCGGTGATTTCCTCCGCCAGGATCACAACATCTGGCCAACTGACATCCCTTCTGACCCCGACCCACAGACGGTTTGTCCAGCCGCATTCGCAATATGGGCAATTGAAGGAGCAGATCTTCTCTCCCGGGGGAAAAGGGTTGACCCCAAGCGAGCGGCCAAAACGGCGGGAGTCCACAGGACCAAACACGAGTTCAGGAAGCAGCCCATGCACCACCTGTCTTCCCTCTTCAATGATTTTCAAACCCGATTGGGATCCGAAACGCCGTTTCATGGGATTCAGTTTGTAAACCCTTGGGGATGGCGTCAAGGGTCGAAGGGCAGTTGTTTCTCACGTAATTTCCGGTAAGTGCGCCGCTGGATGGCTTGCCACCATCGCCGGCGCTCCAGCCAAAGAGAGGGATTATCCCTGGCATATTCCCGGAAGAATCTAATCTGAGAAACAGGACTTGCCACGGGATAGAGCGAGAACAATAGCCGGGAAAGGTCATTGATCCTTGAACGCCGGAAGCGGAGAGGATGAATTGTCATGGCATCCAGATCGACAAATTGAGGGTTAAAGGGGGCGGGGCGGGCTGGATCGAGGAGGACATTACGCCCTTTAAGGTCTCCATGCGAAATGCGGTTGCGGTGCAGAGCACGGAAAAGACCCGCCACCTCCCTTTCAAGTAATTTTCTCTCCCTATGGTGAGAAGGGGAAATAAACGGGCCACCATAACGTAGGCGGTAGAACTCATCCAAGCCCATGCCCTTCTCAATCCAGCGTGTCACAACAAAGGATTCCAGAAGAAGAGGGCCGATCCGGCGTTCCAGCACACATACTGACTCAGGAGCCGGAATACCCAACAACTCCAGGGCATAAGCCGACCGCCAGACCCGTATGGCCCGTGAACGCCGAAACATATTTTTAGTGCGCTCCCACCAATTTTTCCGGTTATAGCGTTTAATGAAGAGAGGCCCCTCCAACCCCTCTAACTCCAACCTAGCGACCGTGGTGGTGGGCGTGTCTTTGACAATAAGGGATTGGTCCGAGGAAATCAGTGCATTCGGATCCATAAGGGCCTGTCGAAGCTGAGGAGAATCCCAACTACCACGGATCCAGCCGATGTAAGGGCCGGTTTTGATAGAGTGGAATCGACGCCCGTCTTCCTGACATTTGGCGATGCGGGAATGCCAGCGCTTCTTGAAATCCCGGGCGGCATAGAACTCCACCGCATTGGCCATGGAACGGCGCGCTTCGGATTCCCGCCGGAAGACCGGTCCCCAATCATCAAGAACCCGAAGGTATGCGCGCAGACATCTCTGCTTATCAACCGTCCTCAATCTGGGTGAAAGTCCACCCAGAAAACCACCCAGGTTCAATAGCCTTTCTCTCCAAACGAGATGTCTTTTCAGGACTACCTCCTGAAGGTCGGTCAACAGAACTCTGACCGAGTCCGGACTAATAGAAATCAGAACATTTCCCCCATGAGGATCATCATGCCTCGCTCCTGCACGGTGCAAGAGGGCCAGGGTCCTCCCCATCTCCTCTAAAACCCACCTTTTGTCCTTTGGAGAAAGAGTCACCTTGCCATCCACCAGGTCGGACAATGGAAAACAGGGAGAGATGAACTGTGTGATCAAGATACTACGCCACCCGGCAGGACCGAAGGATTGTTCCGCCCACAAGAGGGGAATGGGGACAGGTACACCAAAATCCGCTAGTTGAATGTGTTTCCTCCATTCAGAACGGGCTCGTGCTCCCCGGAAGAGACCACTCAACCGGTCGCGCCAACGGTTATTGTGGAATTCCTTGACACAAAGAGGGCCCACCGGCGAAGGAACCACCCAGATCCTCCGTCCCTTTCCCTCCTTGATGATTGAAATGGGATTGGCCTGTCCGAATGAATCCAGGAAGGCATCCAGGTGGACGAAATAAGGGACGGCAATTTCACCTCTCCAGGAACCTTTGGCAAAGCAGCGTATTTCAGTCATCGATGTAGCCAGAAAAGCAAAGCGAGTGAGGCGTCATTCAAAGAGAGTCGGTCCCTCTGGGGCGGGGGCCTTGAATCCCAAGTGTCCCCAGGCTGAAGGTCCCGCGCAACGTCCACGGCTGGTGCGTTGGAGGAAACCAATTTTAAGGAGATAGGGCTCCACCAGGTCCTCGAGGGTTTCACTCTCCTCGTTTAGGGTGGCCGCGAT
>CAZORO010000099.1:0-3781 GCA_964581845.1 uncultured bacterium | reverse complement strand
GGTAATACTCGATAATCGTTCGAAGATAGGTCCGGTCAAGATCATCCAAACCCAGGGCATCCACACCCTCCATGCGCAGGGCCTCATCGGTGGCCGCCAATGTGGCAAGACCTCCCGCGCGTACCTCGGCATAGTCCCTCACCCTGCGTAGGAGACGATTGGCAATACGGGGAGTTCCACGCGACCTCTTGGCGATCTGCTCAGCCCCATCTGGATCGATCGCCACATTAAGGATCCCCGAGGAGCGTTTAACAATACGGGCAAGATCCGCCGGATCATAAAAATCGAGGTGATAGAAAAGTCCAAACCGGTCGCGCAAAGGAGCCGAAAGAAGCCCCGCCCGCGTGGTCGCTCCCACCAGAGTAAATCGTTTGAGAGGAATCTTGATGGTCTTCGCGAAGGCTCCCTTGTCCACCACGAAGTCAATCTGATAATCCTCCATGGCCGGATAGAGGTACTCTTCAACCACCGTGGACAGCCGGTGGATCTCATCAATAAAGAGGATGTCACCCGCCGAGAGATTGGTCAGAATTCCGAGGAGATCGGTGGGTTGTTGAAGAGAGGGGCCGCTGGTGGTGACCAGCTCCCCTCCCATTTCATTGGCGATGATATGCGCCAAGGTGGTCTTACCCAGTCCAGGCGGCCCATGAAACAAGATATGGTCTAGGGCCTCGCCACGCCGTCGCGCGGCCTCGATGGCAATGCCCAGATTCTCCTTGAGCTGGTTCTGGCCGATGTATTCCTGAAGGGATTGCGGACGCAAGGAAGCATTGGCGGCTTCCTCCTCGGTTCCCGTGGACTTAGCTGAGACGATCCTTTCAATGTTCATCGTTCGACCCTGGCCGATTCTGCCTCAGATAGCACGAGAGGAACAGGGACTGTGAATGCTTTTCCAATGCTAATTCAATCCCAAGGAAGGCCCCTGTTTCCCACAACAGAGGCACCTTACACTGGTTTTCATCAATGAATGACAGGAGCCGTAAAATGAGAAAGATCTGGTTCGTTTCGTTACTGGTCCAATGCTCGCTCACCTGCACAGAGCCAATGCCAGTGATTTTAGACACCGATGCGGGCAGTGACATCGATGATACATGGGCCATTGGGATGCTATTGGGATGTCCACAAATCGATTTGAAACTGATTGTGACCGGTAGAGACAACACCCCACGCAAAGCTTGCCTTGTAGCCAAGATCCTCGAACAGATGAAACGCACGGACATCCCGGTGGGTATTGGTGTGAAAGTGAATGATGACCCAATCAACCAGGAACAGTGGCTCGGTGATTACAAGTTGGAACAGTATCCTGGGAAAGTCCACCAAGATGGTGTGCAAGCCATGATTGACATGATCCAGGCAGCTCCCAGCCCTGTAACCCTTTTGTTGATAGGTCCTCAAACCAATATCCGCGAAGCGTTGCGGCGGGAGCCAGGAATTGTCAAGAAGGCGTGTATAGTAGCCATGGCCGGTAGCGTCGAGATTGGATACAACGGCAAGAAAGGGCGTGAGCCTGAGTGTAACGTGGTGGTGGATGCCGCCGCCGCCCGGGCCGTGTTCGATGCATCCTGGGATATCACCATGGTTCCACTGGACGGATGCGGAACTCTGATCTTAAAAGGAGACCATTATGCTCGAGTTGCCCAGTCCGATGCACCCCGTGCAAAAACAGTAATCGACAACTACAAGTTATGGACGAACTTCCGGGGCTTTCCCGAGGGAGAAAGCAGTGTCCTCTTTGACACAGCAGCAGTCGCGTTGATTTTCAATGAATCTTTTTTTGAAATGAAGACTTTGAAACTGCGCGTCGATGATTCCGGCAACACGGTTCCCGATGATCAGAATGGGCGTCCTGTCCGTTGCGCCATGGGATGGAGAGATCGTGGGTCTTTCGAGGAACTTCTTATCAAGAGTCTGGTAGGAACGGAATAGGCGGAACGACCCCATTTACTGCTAGTAATGTAACTTTCCGAAATATTTGACTCACCGATTTTCGTAATCGTATACTTGGAAGCTGGTCGAACCCTCAGAAATGCGTTATGATACTTTCCGTCTTTTTCTGGCACCTGGGAGGGCACAGATATGATGAAAGTTGAATACATCAATCCATTTCTGGAGGCGGGCACAGAAATTCTCAGGCTTACCACGGGTATGGATGTTCATCGAGGAAAGCCTTCTCTAGATGATGGCAACTTCTGTGCACCTGAGGTCTGTGTCGTACTTGGGATTGTTGGAGACATGAAAGGGCAAGTGATTTATGGAGTCTCTCTCCAGACAGCACTGGGAATCGCAAGCAGGATGATGGGGGGGGTGGAAGTAAAGGAATTGGACGAGATGTCCAAGAGTGCCATTGCCGAACTGGGAAATATGATCACGGGTAATGCAGCCTCCCGTTTCGAGAAGATTTCGTTCAATTTGAACATCTCACCACCCACCGTGATGGTCGGTCAAAGTGTCATCATCACCTGGCCCATGCACCGTGCCTTGGTGGTTCCTCTCCATACCAATGCGGGTGATATGATTGTATGGGTTTGCCTTGAAGAGGAGGCAAAGTAACGGGGAAGCAACTTTTCCTAGCCCAACAGGGGAGACACTGGATGGACTGGAAAGGGCCGGGAGTATTGGTGAGGCAGGAATCCCTTTGACGGAAGGGGAGGTTTTGTGCTTTACTTGTAGGCGTGGAGTATAGAGGGGGAGAAAATCGGGTTTGTGCTACTCGGGGGAGTGGTACAAGAAGGACATGGATTATGTACGTGGGCCGTGGAGTCGGTATTGCATTGTTGGTGGCTTGTTTCATCCTGGTAACGGTGGGAACCGCATGGTCTCAAAGTAATGTCTTTGAGAGTGGACGGATTGTCCGCGCTGATGAACGTGCCGAAGACATCCAGCTGGGCATGTCCTACGGGGGAGACTATGGTTTGGATTCTGGAATATACGCGGAGGAAGAAGAGGTTCCCCATCTCCCATGGATACCAATACTCAGTCCCACGATGATTTGTTTGGACTGCTGGATGACCAAAACCTACAAAATTTGGGACTTTTATCATCAACAGGCCGCTCAAGAATACTTCGCTCACTCGGAGAGTTGCGCTGATCTGGTTCTATGCCCCGATCCCTGCGTGAAAACCGCCCTCAAATACACCTTGTTGGCGCCGATCTACGCGATACGTCCACACTTGCTCCTGCGCAACTGCTCAGCTTGTGGAATCAGCAATCCTTATGGTGTCCCCGATCCCATGCCGAGTGTGGCGGTGAACACGCCATCGGGGCCACAAGTACTGACCACCACCCCATCCTCCGATATCCCTACATTGATGCCGGAATCGAATCCATACGTTCTACCTCCATCTCCACCAGTTGAAGTTCCCCTTCCCGGAGAGTCCTTGCCACCCCAGAGCATGAATACTCCAACCCGGAGTGCCTCCGCCTCAAAGTGGTCTCAGATGAGTGATCAGGAAATCCTGTCGCACTTTGGATTAGAATCGGGCTCTACCCAGACAGCGATCCTTGACAAACCCACCTCCCCCACCCCGGAGTGGGAATTCGCCGACACCGCCCCCTCGACTTCCGCCTCAGAGTTAATCGCGAGCATGGAACCACCCGCGCCCATCGCTCCATTACCCAGCGAGAGTAAAGCCATTCGAGTATCGACTTCTCCATCCGCAGACACCGGAAAAACAAGTCTGAAAAAGGAGACTCAAGAAAAGACCTTCTCCGTAACCGACAAGGAATATGACCGGCTGCGTGATATCGAGAAGGGACTCCTGGAGGGATCCGAAAGGTAAAA
>CAZORO010000098.1:0-12904 GCA_964581845.1 uncultured bacterium | reverse complement strand
GTCGCGGGCGCGGGTGATGCCCACATAGAAAAGACGGCGTTCCTCCTCAAGTTCTTCCCCAGAGTTCATGGATTGGGCATGGGGTAGAACACCCTCCTCAACTCCAGTGATGAATACCCGGGAGAACTCCAGTCCCTTGGCCGAGTGCAGAGTCATGAGGGAGACCGCATCCTGGACCACCTCATCCCCCTCTATGTCACTCTGGAGGGTTACCTTTTCTAGGAACAACTCCAATTTCTGAGCACATGTCATGGGGGCGCCGAATTCACGGTTTTCCCAAGGACGGATATCCTCGAAGGCGAGGCTCATCTCCGAGGTCTGGAGCGCGGTGACAAGTTCCAAGACATTCTCCCGCCTACTCTCCGCCTTGGCGGGTTCATCCTTTTCCAAGTAATCGAGATAGTCAGTTTCCTCGATGATGCATTGGAGGGTACGCGCCAGAGAGAGCTCCTCCAGGCGGGCTGACCACCGATTCAAAAGGAGGCAGAGACCCTGGAGCTTTTGCGCCCCGCCGGATCCGATCTCCCCCCAACTCCCGGCCCCCTTGGCGGTCTCAAAGAGGCTGAGGTGAAGGCTTCCCGCCTTGGCTTGGAGCTGACGAAGTGTCGTTTGACCTATCCCCCGGCGCGGGACATTCACGATCCTCAAAAAGGCGATGTCATCATGGGGGACAATCAGCAGGCGTAGATAAGCCAGGAGAGTCTTGATCTCCTTGCGCTGGTAGAAAGCAAGCCCACCCACAATCCGGTAAGGGATCTGCGCGCGTAAAAAGGCTTCCTCGAGAACACGTGATTGAGCATTCGTCCGGTAAAGGACTCCAATCTCACGGGGAGGCACGCCATCGCGTAAAGCGGCGCTGACCAAACCAGCGATCTGGATGGCTTCATCCTCCTCATTCTCGGCCGCCAGCAACCAGACTGGCTGTCCCTGCTCTCGTTCAGTGGTGAGGTCTTTGTGGTGGCGCTGGATGTTGTGGGTGATGACCGCCTGCGCGGCTTGGACGATGCGTGTGGTGGAACGGTAGTTCTGGCCCAACCGGATGATCTTGAGATTGGGATAGACATCGGGGAGTTTAAGGATGTTCTGGAACTTGGCTCCACGCCAGCGGTAGATCGACTGGTCATCATCACCGACCACGCAGAGGTTCTCCTGGGGACTGGCCAACAGGCGTGTCAGACGGTCCTGGGGTTCATTCATCCACGATCACATGCTCGAACTGCCGCTGGTAGATTCCACGGACATCCTCATGTTCCTCGAACAACCGGTTAGTTAGAATTAGCAGATCATCGAAATCCATGGCGCCCGCCTCTTTGAGCGCCTCTATATACTTGGCATAGACCTCGGAAAGTTGAGGATCATCGGGCTTCCGGTTTTGAGAAGCCAGTTGGGAGGGAGTGATCAGATGGTTCTTGGCGAAGGAGATGCGATGCAGGGTCTTGGAGGGTTGCCATTTCTCAAGATCCCAGTTCATCCCACGGATCACCTGTTTGAGCATGTCTTTCTGCTCATCGCTATCGTAGATGGTAAAATCCTTGGGGTAGCCGAGATGATCAGCATGACGGCGTAGGATCCGCGCGCACATGGCATGGAATGTCCCAATCCACAAACCATGCCCCTTCTCACCGGTCATCGTCACGATCCGGTCAGCCATTTCCTTGGCGGCCTTGTTAGTAAAAGTGACAGCCATAATCCGTCCCGGGAACACTCCCTTGTCAAGGATCAGGCGTGCGATCCGGAAAGTGACCACCCGGGTTTTTCCACTGCCCGCACCCGCCAGGACGAGAAGCGGGCTTCCTTCATGGCAAACAGCTTCGCGTTGTGGGTCATTCAGGTCTTGGAGAGGGATCTTAGGTGGCATAAGTGGAATATAGGGTGACACGCGGGCCAATACCAGCAAAGGGCTTTCAGGAGGACCATGACACGGTTAACCTTCCAGGCATGACAGATCTTCGTTTCGAGAAAGACCGTTACCTGGTCATCAAGCGGGCTTATGCCGAGCGGATGCTTTCACCCTCCGCACTGGCGGAATTGGAAAAGGCCATCGACCACTTGAATCACACCTATTTTGTGGTGAACCTTGATGAAGCCGAGGGCCGTTCCGCCATGGAGACTTATTTCGAGAAACGGTATCAAGGCACCCCTGACCGCTGCCCGGAGTGTGGAAGCATCCTCGCCCACCGGGGGGGATGCGTGGAATGCCCCAATCCAAGCTGCGGATGGGCGGCTTGTACTTGAGGCAGGGTTGTTCCTCCAATCAGTAATATGGGCCATGTTTGTCCCATTAAATGCGTCAAATTTGTCCCATCTAGAGCGGGGATGCCACAAGTTGTAGCAATTCATATACGTCAGTTTCAAAAAAAACTGTGGAATTTGTCCCCATAGGAAGGGTGAGGCTGTCATTTCTTAAGCCATATACGTATAAATTCCTCCAATCACAGGATTGGCATACTCCATGCGTTTCTTTTGCCTGTCCCCAAAGACCTGAATCAAACATGAACAAGGCGGTGGGCGACGCGAGTGAAAAAGTTCCACCAGCCGGTGACTGCCGGGGCCGGAACAAGAAATCCGCAGAGGAGGATAGAGAGATGATGAGGATTATGGACAGGAAGCGTGGTTTTACATTGGTGGAGATTATGATCGTGTTGGCGATCATCGGGTTGATCGTGTCGATCGCGGTTCCGGCCTTCTTGAAGAATCGCCGGGATGCTCAGGGCAGTGCCTGCAACGGCCAGCTGGATTCGATCTTCTCGGCCAAGGAGCAGGTGGCCTTCAAGAAGAATGTACGTATCAATGGCCCCATCATTCCGTTTGATGCCGCTGAAATCAACAGCTATCTCCGTGGCACTTCAGTCGATGATCCCTGCCCAGGTGGTGGGGCATATACAGTGGGTGACATCAATGATGCCAATGGCCAGGTGATAGTTCCAGTTTGCAGCCAGTCCGCCGAGGATGGTGGTGGTGGAGTCACCTTCGAGCAGCAGGGTCTCCACATTCACCGCCGTAGTTACGACCAGGATGCCACTGGCGCCTACGTTCAGAACACCAACTACACCTTCGCGGGCTAATCAACACCCATGTACCACTTCTAGGTCCAGGGGGTGGCATCGAGAGATGCCACCCCTTCGTGTTTTATGCGTGAAATGAATAAGCTTTCAAGGAGTAGTGAATTCATTTGCATAGTGACACTTGGCTTAGATATCGTTATGTGGAATAACCCATGCGATTGAAATCGCTATTCCCTGTGTTGAGTTGCCACGCGAACCCATTTTCAAGATACTTTTTTGAAATAATTGAAGTTGTGATCACACAGTGGATTCCCGCTTGTTGAATGATTAGATTCACCTACCAACTCAAGGCAGGGCGAATGAATTCGCTACTCCGTCCGCCAGGAATTCAACTATTCAAGCACGCCACGCCACTGGCACAAATGCTGCGTTATTAATTATATCCTCAAAGCAAAATCATGCTTGAGACTATCTGGATGCGGGGATGATGCACTGGTAACGCCCTATAAAAATGTGTGTCCGTAAGGAGAGAGAAACATCATGGCGATTCATAGCAAGAAGGGATTCACACTAGTTGAGATCATGATCGTACTCGCGATCATTGGCCTTATTGTTTCAATTGCCGTTCCCGCTTTTCTAAAGAACAGGAGGGATGCCCAAGGATCGGCCTGTAATGGCCAGCTGGACTCGATCTATGGGGCCAAGGAACAGATCGCCTGGAAAAAGAATGCTCATTTGAATGGACCAGTTATTCCGTTCGTGGAAGAAGAAGTCAACAGTTATCTGCGCGGAACCCGTGTTGGAGATCCCTGCCCAGGTGGTGGCGTATACACGGTTGGGGACATCAATGACACAAATGGATTGGTGGTTGTCCCAGTCTGCGCCATGGAGAATGAGGATGGCGGTGGGGGAGTCACCTTCCTGTCCCAGGGACTCCATATCCACCGGCGTTCCTATGAGATGGACGCAAGCGGAAATTACACGCGGGACACCTACCACACCTTCGCGAACTGAGAAACCTCACCCCCCCGTGGGAGGGACGCATTCCATTGCGTCCGTGTGGAGGGACGCATTCCATTACGTCCGTGGGTGGAGGGACGCATTCCATTGCGTCCGTTGGAGGAGAGGGGGTTTTTGTGTCCCTTCTAAAGCCAAATTCCCGGCTGCATCAGCCCCGCGGTCTCCTCGAAGCCAAGCATCAGGTTCATGTTCTGAACCGCCTGCCCGGCGGCGCCCTTAAGGAGGTTGTCCTCCACACTGGTGACGATCAGGCGGTTGTTGCGGCTGTCCACATGAATGGAGATGTCGAGGAAATTGGAGCCTTGAACACCCTTGAGGGTGCATTCCTCGCCTAAAGGAAGAACCCGCACAAAGGGTTCATCCGTATAGGTCGTCTCATAGACAGCTTGGACATCCCCGGCGGAGAGCTGGCTGGTCAACTCACCATAGATGGTGGTCAGGATGCCACGTGTCACCGGCAGGAGATGGGGGACGAATGAGATCCTTACCTCCTGACCCGCAAGGAGACTGAGTTCCTGTTCAACCTCCGGTATGTGTTTGTGACCGGTCACCTTGTAAGCATTGAAGTTCCCATCGCACTCGGCGAAGTGCATCCTTTGCGAAAGGTGTTTTCCCGCGCCGCTTACTCCCGACTTGCAGTCAGCGATGATGGAAGTGAGAGTAACTAAACCCGCTTTGACTGCCGGAGCGATGCCAAGAGTGACACTTGTGGCGTAACAACCGGGATTGGCCACCACTCGCGCACCACGGATCAATTCCCGGTGAAGCTCGGGCAGGCCATATACCGCTTCCTTAAGCAAAGCCGGATCCTTGTGTTCGATACCATAGAAGGTCTTGTGGATGGCGGTGTCGTGCAGACGGGTATCTCCAGAGAAATCGACCACACGGATCCCCCGGTCGAGATAACCCCGTGCCATCTCCATGGTGACCCCATCGGGGGTAGCGAAGAAGACCAGATCAGCAGGAAGGCCATCATCTTTCCCCACCACCATTTGCTGGGTGGTGCCACGGAGGTTGGGACGGTACTTCCAAATGGGTGTGGGTTCCTCCGCGCGGCGGTCGATGAGTTGGATCGAGTCCAGCTTGGGGTGAGCGATAAGGAGACGTGCTAGCTCGCTTCCCGAATAACCGGCAACACCGATGACTTTGACACTGGGCATGGCCAATGAACTCCTTTAAAAGAATACCCCCACCTCAACCCTCTCGTGCAAGGGGGGAGTGAGTATTATTTCACCTCCTCCCTGGCTCTCATGCGCACACGCATGATTCAAAGGGGGGGTAGGATGGGAGGGGGTGCGGTCACACCCTCATGGGAGCAGAAATCGGAGGTTACCGCTTCTTGGGAATCTTGATCTGGATCCGGTTGGGATTGTTTCCCGCGCTGTAATCACCACAAGCTCTGCCCCCTCGTTTCCGCCAAGTATGGTAGAGGAGGTAGACAACCGCTCCAAGAACAGCCACCGCGACAAGGAGAAGATCAAGCCAGGGGGACATCAGGAATACCCCAGCAATCTACCGGTTTGGAAAACAAGGAATGACATCCCCCAGGCGAGAAGACTCATGTAAACAAACATGAAAGTGGGCCAGGCCCAGGAATGAGTCTCGCGTTTGACCACCGCAAGAGTCGACATGCACTGGCAGGCAAAAACATAGAACACCAGAAGCGAGAGACCGACCAAAGGGGTGTAAAGAGGGAGATCCGAACCTTCACGCTTTTCTGCCCGTAGCGCCTGACGAAGGGATGAGTTCTCTCCGCTCTCGTCACCACCAATACCATAGATCACACCCATGGTACTCACGAAAACCTCACGCGCCGCGAAAGATGAAATCAATCCGATGCCAATCTTCCAATCAAAGCCCAGCGGATGGATGAGAGGTTCGATAAGGCGTCCAAACCGGCCACCCAAGCTATTCTCAAGGATCGACTCCCGTTCACGCGCATTTAACTCCCTCAGAGCTTCGGTTTTCGCGGCTGTGGGAAGATCCGTGTTGCTTTCGATCCTGGAACGTTCCACAACGAATTGCTCCATCAGCTGATTATCTCGCGGGAAAGAGAGGAATCCCCACAAGAGAATGGTCACCGCGAGAATGACTGTTCCCGCACGGGTAAGGAATTGGAGGCTACGATCCCAGAGAAGCAATAGGAGGGTTTTCAGGGAGGGTTGTTTATATGTGGGCAACTCCAGTAATAAAATCGGTTTGGGACTCTTGAGCAGGGTCTTTTTGAAAATCGCCGCTACAACGATGGCCATGACGACTCCGAGGAAATAAAGAAAGAGTAACACCACTCCTCCCACATTGAAGAATCCAAAGATTTTCTGGTCCGCCACGAAGACAGTTCCGATCACCAGGGTGTACACCGGCAAGCGGGCACTACAGGACATCAGGGGAGCCACCAGGATGGTGACAAGCCTGTCCTTGCGGTTGGGTATCGTGCGTGTCGTCATAATTCCAGGAACCGCGCAAGCGAAACTGGAAAGCAGGGGAACAAAGGCCTTGCCGTCCAATCCCACAGCAGACATGAGACGGTCCATGATGAAAGCGGCGCGCGCGAGGTAACCGGTGTCCTCAAGTATGCCCAGGAACAGGAAAAGGATGAGGATCTGGGGAAGGAAGATCACAGTGTTGCCGACTCCCGCAAGGATTCCCTCCACCAGCAGTCCACGGAAAAGCGAGTCAGGAAGGCTGGTCTCGATGATCCCCGCGAGCCATCCGAAAAGAGAGTCGATGACCTCCATGGCTGGTCCCGACCAACTGAAGATCGCCTGAAAGACCAGAGCAAACACCCCCGCGAAGATAATCGGTCCGAACACCAGATGGAGGAAAACTCCATCCAGCTTCTCGGTCAATGTGTGGAGGTGCTCGGTATGATGAAACTGGGCATCCTTGAGAAGCTCACTGATATACGCATATCGAGCCTCGGACTCTTGTTTTCGCAGGACAGTGGTGGTGAGGTGATGTTCGTTGAGGGTCTTGCGGGTGAGTTCCAACTCGAGAGGAGGAAGCCTTACGGCCTCATCCCCATCCAGGTTGGCCAGCAGGGCCCACAGAGCTTCCGGACGGCTTTCTTTTCCAGATGGAATCAGACCTCGCTCCGTGAAGCGGTCCGAAAGATATCTGACTGGTTCCTCCAGAATAGGCGGGAGCGAATTGATGAATGGGGCTCTGTGATTTCCATTTGTATAAGGTTCCGCTAATAAGAAGTTTATCTTATCCAGAACCTGGTCCATGCCCTCACCTTTACGGGCAATGGTTGGGATGACCGGGCAACCAAGGACTGTCTCCAGACAAGTGGGATCGACTTGATAGCCCTTCTCGGCGGCGATGTCGATCATGTTCAAGATAACAATCAGCGGGATATTCTGATCGATCAGCTGGGTCACCAGGTAGAGGTTGCGTTCGAGGTTGGAGGCATCCACAACACAGAGAACCAACGAGGGTTTTTCACGTTTGGAAATACGTCCGAAGAGCACATCATGAGCAATCTGCTCCTCGGGGCTGCGCGCGGTGAGGCTGTAACAACCCGGTAAATCAACAAGAATCACCGATTCGCCATTACGAAGACGCAGGGTGGCTTCTTTTTGTTCGACTGTAACACCCGGGTAGTTCGCAACTTTTTGGCGGGTACCCGCGAGGGCATTAAAAACCGTGGTCTTTCCAGCATTTGGATTCCCGGCAACAGCGATACATTTCATCGGCGATATCCGGGATTTTTGAGGTGCAACTCTCAAACGGGTTGAGGCTCCAGGAGAATCTCCTGGGCATCATGGCGGCGGATGGCGATGTAAGATCCTTTGAGGCGGATGGCGATGGGACAACCAAAAGGAGAGATTCTCTCGACCTTTATATATGAACCGGTGACAAGCCCCATTTCCATCAGCCGGGTAATCGAGTCACCGGCACCATTGATTTTCAAGACCTTTCCAACTTTGCCAATCGGAAGCTTGTCCAATGAGATCCCCATTCCAGATACCTCACCCTATTTTCTGTAAGTATACCCTAACCGATGGTGGAAGTATAGAGCTTTTTGTGGGGTCCCCCTCACAAAAATGGTTTGTGTGAAATAGGGTGATAAAACAGCCCGTTCACTAACCCTTGCAAAGTTCCCTGGCTCGATCTCTCGCCGCAGTCACTCCCGCCAGCAGAGCCTGCTCTAGACCGCCCTTTTCCATGACCTCCAAACCAGCCAAGGTGGTTCCTCCGGGAGAGCAGACACGGCGGCAGAGCTCACCCGGAGACTCCGGCGAGGAAGCCAGCATCGCTGATGCTCCAAGAAAGGTCTGGCAGACCAGTGCGGATGCCTCTTTCTCACTCAGCCCCACTTGCATTCCCGCATGGATGAGAATCTCGGCCATGCGGAAGATATATCCAGGGCCACTTCCACTGATAGCAGTCACCGCATCAAGCAGATCCTCGGGTAGACGGATCGTAGTTCCCACGGTTTTGAGAATCTCCTCGGCTTTCTGGTAGGCATCCTCGGGGGTGGGAGGGCTGACTGCGATGCCTGTCACGCCCTTGCTCAGCGTGGCTGGGAGATTCGGCATGGTCCGTACAATTCTCGAGTGCCCATTGAATCGTTCCCGTAGAACCGTAGTGGTCACCCCGGCCAGGATTGAGAGAACCGTATGCTGGGGGGATAGCGCCTTCGCAATCACGGGAGCAACTTGCCCCAGCACCTGGGGCTTGATGGCTAAGATCACGGTCTCGCTTTCCCGAATCACATCGAGGTTGTTCTCTGTGACTTGCACACCGCTCTCATCAGCAAGAAGAGCTCTCCTTTCGGCTGAGACATCACTGACGATGATCTGGGTGGGCAGACAAAGACCATGGCCAAGCAGGCCACGCAACAACGCGGTGGCCATGTTTCCTCCGCCAATAAAGCCGTAATGATAATTCATGATGCGCCCCCCTTACTTGAGAGTGAAACCCTTCGACTTAGCGAACTCTTCAACATTCTCGCGGGTGACAATATCGGCTCCGGTGTCGACATCATCAGCAACTTCCTCCATCTTGTCTCCGGCCTTACGGAGTCTATCGAGAGTCATAATGGCCTCATACCCAATCTTGATGGCCTTCTGGCCCACCACTCCCTCCATGAGGCCATCCTTGATCAACTGCAGTTCGACCTCCATCGTGTCGAAACCGATGAGGATATAAGTGAGGCCTTTGTCCCGCCGCAGGTTCGCCGCCGGGATCGCGCTCCAGAGTCCCACCCCAAAGATCCCTTTGGTGTCCGGGTTGGCGGCCAGATAGGCTTCGAGGATCTGAGTCGCGCGGTTCATATCATCGTTGCAGTATTGTATTGGTGCTAATTCTATGTTGGACCCTTTAAGCGCGCGCTTGAAACCCTCCACGCGCTGGTTGAGGTTGAGCGCCCCCGGACCGCCACTGACTGCCAGTACCTTACCACCGCCGGGGAGGTATTTCTTCAACAGCTTGCCAGCCTCATAACCGGCTTGCTCGTTAAAGGTCCCCACATAGCAAAGACGTTCCGAGTCGGGTGAGTCGGCATCAAAACAAATCACCGGAATCCCCTTAGCGCGGGCCTTAGCGATCACCTCGATCACGCTATCGGGAACATTAGGAGAAATTCCAATGCCATCGACTTTCTTTTCAAGCAAGGCCTCGATCTTCTGGACCTGCTGGTTGGCATCAGCCTCGATGGGGGCTACAAACTCGGCCTTGACACCCAGTTCCGCCGCTGCTTGGTCCATCCCGATCTTCACCTCATCCCAGAAAGGATTGTTCAAGGATTTCGGACAAAGCGCATAGAAAATCTCTTCGGCCTGAGCTGCCATGCCCAGCATGGAAGCAAGCGCCAAGATACAAAGTAGAGATGTTCGAAACATGATTCCTCCCATCAGGAAACGAAGTAAGCGTGATCACACACAACGATGACCCACGGAAGATGGAGTCTACCCTTCCCTGGGAGGCGGTGCAATCATGCCTGTGTAGGCCAGGGTGGCCATGGATGTCTTCCAATTCCCGAGGAGGTTGCATCATGCCGCGATCCAAACAGTTCCTGTACATAACCATAGGGTTGATCTTGTCCATCCAGGCATTTGCTGGAACCACAACCCTGGATGCGGATGGGGGGATCCGTCTGAATGGAGAGCGTTGGTTTCCAATTGGGCTTTATGCCACTCCCGCCGATGCCACCGGATTCCAGGAAATCGCTAAAACGGGCTTCAACCTTGTCCGGACAGGAGCTGATAAAAAGGAGCTGGACCAGGCCTATGGCGCGGGTCTTACCGCATGGATTCCTGTAGGTGGCATATCCGAGGTTTCCGATCCCACCAGCGAGGCAAAGCTCGCTGATTTGGTCAATGGGTTGAAAGATCATCCAGCCCTGGCCTTCTGGGAGCTGCCTGATGAGGCTCTCTGGAATGTTCAACACACTATCCGTGAGACCTATGGCGCTGAGAGAAGCCAGATGTCTGAAGCGCTCTCCGCCAAGATCCAGGAGGGAGGGGATACCTCCGCCCTCAAGAGTCTCTACCGCGAGTTGGTCTCAGCGGAAGCCATCGGTGACTTTGCGGGTATGGAGGCCAAGCTCGCTGACCTACGTAAGGCGCTCCTCCCGGATGTTCCCCCCTCCAACCGCCGTTCGCTGGCCACTTGCCTCGAGGAAGAAGGCCGTCTCTATCAACGTCTCCTCGCGGGATACCGTACTTTTAGAAAGAACGATCCCAACCACCTGGTTTGGCAGAATCATGCCCCACGCAACAGTATTGATCTTCTGGTCAAGCATGCCGGCTACTGCGACCTCATCGGTTGCGATATCTATGCTTATCCAGCCGATTCATCCAATGGGCATTCCGACCTAACCGATCGTTCACTGGCATCGGTGGGAGCCTATACGGAACGTTTCGCCAAGCTTGCACCGGATAAAGGGGTTCTGATGGTACTCCAGGGTTTCGCATGGAAACAGATCAATCCCGGCTCCGCTGCGGGGCCACCCGAGTATTTACATTCCCGATTCATGGCATATGACGCCATTGCACGCGGCGCCAATGCCATCTGCTACTGGGGAACCAACTACGATGATGAGCAGAAATCCGCTTGGAAAGGATTGGCTCCCGTCATCCGGGAGGTAGCCAGTTTGAAGAAATTCCTCGCGGAACCGGAGGTCCATCTCCCCTTGCGAATCGAACAAACCCCCTCTTGGGACTCGCTGGACCATTCTGTAATCTGCAGTGTAAGGCGTTTGGGAGAGGACTGGTTGTTCCTCTTTGTCAATGAGCTCAGCGGTCCACAGATGGTACAGGTGGAGTTCCCCATTCAGTTCGTGGGAAAGAGGCTGTATTTCCTGTATGAGAACCTGTTTATCGATCCTGTAGCGGAGGGTTATTTCCCGCTCTCGTTCCGTGAACATGGAGTCAGGATCCTCTCCACACGGAATGATCTGGAGGCCGAGGAGTTGAAAAGTTTGAACCGGTTTTTTAATGAACCTTTCTGAGGTAGGCTAGACACATTACAAAGGGAGGCCGAAGGCGATGAAGCGGCGTACTTTTCTTGGTGGAGCATTGGTGGGAGCGACAACCCTCCTTGGTGGACCTCAATTGGCAGCCAATTCTGCACCTCAAAAGACAAAGGGAGCTGATCCATTTGAAAAGGTCCCCCTCGGCAAGAGTGGTTTGGTGGTATCCCGTGTAGGGATGGGGACAGGGATGCGCGGATGGCAGCGCCGTTCCAATCAAACCCGTCTGGGAGATGAGAAGTTTCATGCCCTTTGGCGGTATGCCTATGACCAGGGAATCACCTACTTCGACATGGCCGACCTCTATGGAACCCATCAAGATGCACTCAAGGCATTGAAGGGTGTTGAACGGAACCGCTTTGTCCTGGCCACCAAAATCTGGTGGCGTGAGGGGGGACTTCCCGAGCAGGAGCGTCTCGATGCCGATGTTCTGGTGGAACGATTTCTCAAGGAGATCGGGACAGACTATATCGATTTGGTTCATCTCCACTGTGTGACCGATGCGGATTGGCCAATCAAACTGTCGAAGCAAATGGACCTGCTCGACAAGGTCAAGCAACAAGGGAAGATCCGTGCTCATGGGGTTTCGGTCCATGCCCTACCAGCACTTACAGTCGCAGCGGAACATCCCTGGGTGGATGCGGTTCATACCCGCATCAATCCCTTTGGAGTGAAAATGGATGGAACTCCCGAGCAGGTAGTGCCAATCATCAAACGCATGCATGCCAACGGCAAGGGCGTGACCGGAATGAAGATCATCGGGGAGGGGGAATTCAGTGAAGATCCTGAGAAACGTGATCAGTCCATCCGTTTCGTAATGGGCCTGGAATGTGTTGATGCATGCATTGTCGGCTTTGAAAAACCCGAGGAGGTCGATGATTTCCGGGAGAGGACCAGGAAGGTACTGGCCGAGGTGTAGTGTAGGGTGGGGCTTGCCCCACCGGGGCCACCATCTCAACCCACGGTGGGGTAAACCCCACCCTACGATCCAATTATTTTTTTATCGACCGGTCATGCGGGCCAATCCATAGCCGGTGTTCCTTGGAGTATTTCCAATCCGTACCATCTAGGTGAGCACTCAGCGTGGGCATGTCCATATCGAGCATGGAATCGGTTTCCTCCCAGGGACGGATTCCGCTGACCGCATCAAGCGCCCGCAGATTCTGTAAGCCAACCACTGTCGCGCAACGCAGGGATCTCTCGATCGAGAGACCGCGCAGGAAACCGGTCAACAAGCCTGCGATCGCGGAGTCTCCAGAACCAGTGGCGCTGGCCATCTTGTCCACCACGAAAGCCTCTGCCCAAAGCTCACGGCTGCCCCAGTTTTCAGGATCACCGGGACGTGCGGCGCCCATCTCCTCAAAGCTTTCCTTGGGACCGGTTCTGAAATAGAAACCAC
>CAZORO010000097.1:0-12987 GCA_964581845.1 uncultured bacterium | reverse complement strand
CCCCCATGAGCTACACCCGCCAGAATGAATCAGGCGATCCCGGATTTACTTTTTTCCAAGAGCGGCCCGCAGAACCCGTCCCGCCTTGGCGGCATCAGCACCGGAATCGAAAGCGATATAAGTGACGCACCGTTTCCCTACCGCTGCCGCTGAGAGACCCCGCAAGTTGATGCCGGCTTCGGCGAGAACACGTGTAATACAAGCGCCTAACCCCGCTTGATCCGGCCCCTCGACTCTTAGCGATCGCAGACTCTCGACTTTTCCGAGACCGGCATTCTTAGCTGCACGCACCTGTTTCGCGCCCTTGATGGGGGCCAGGAAAACAACACCCGTGCCCGGCTTGTCTGGCGCTCTACGGGCTAGCAGAAATTCAATATTCACACCTGCTTCCGCCAAAGGTTGAAGCTTTTTGGAAAGGCTCCCTGGACAATCCTCGACCTCACCCACCCACACATCCACACTACTGATCTCATAAGCCATCATGGCACCTCCCTTGGTAATTTATCCTATCTTAGCAGAGGTTCTTTGGCAAAAGATCAAAAAAATCTTCAATCATCGCGATGATTCTCTTCTACTCACTTTCTCCACCACTGGATATCGGCAGAGTAAGCCGAAAGATGAGGGCAGCGATATTAGACAGACTATTTTGGTAGCGTGTGTAGTCTCCATGTTGGTCTTCCTATGGAAAGACACAATTATTCGAGATGACATCAACCACGATAATAAGCTAGTTGTGTGGTGAAGTCATCCGAGGATTTCCTGTGTTGTATTGTTCACATGTGGCTAGGTTTCGGGACTCTGGAAGTCTTGTGGAGACTGGGATACACCACTTCCTGTTGATAGCCCTTACCCTTGTGACGATGGGTGCTTCGGTCTCCAACCCAGAAACTTTGGAGCCAGAAAAGCGCACGATCATTCCGAAGATCCCAACTCACTACCCCGGGGAGAAGAACCACTAAATTTACCTGAATGAGATTGTATTCCAAAAGGGTCAGTGAACGTGCCGTCAATTCATATGCTGAATAGAGTTGCCGTGTGTGGACATTAGGAGAGTCTGGGCCTGCGGCCAACAGACGTTCCTTGAAACCAACAATCACCAGGATGCCAATCGAAACTCCGGTCAGGATGTGCTTGGTCATTTTATCTCCTCCGGGGGTTCAGAGACTCTGCCGATGAATGATTCCGAAGGCATCGGAAAGGCACTCTTTGTAAACAAAGTGTGATGAGAATGCGCTCTCCCTTCTTCAACTTCATTGTCGGACCGATTTAGGTCCGATTTTCCCCCCTTTTTAGCGAATTTGGTTGACCGAAGCGCGATCTGATCTTCCACGGTTTGTCTGCAGTTTATCCTCTAGGCGACCTCATCTCGGCCGACTGATCAGGATCCCCCGCTGCGGACCAGTAGCGAATCGATCTGTCCAAGGTACGCGAGAATCTCTGCAAAGGAGGCTAGCGTCCGCGCTGGACCTATCTTGGGTACGTCGAACTCGAGGGACTTCGGCTAAAGCCGATGGTCAACCTCAGGAAGTGCCTCTCTGGCGAGTTCCAATGCGGTGTTGAACTGCTTTCCAAACTGCTTGAATGGCTGCTGGGCACGTTCCTTCGGGGGCATCGTCTCCATGGTTCTGATCACCGCCCCAACTATCCCTTCTACTTCCTCGATTTCAACAACCAACATACTTCTCGTTGCAGTAGGTTTTGAAACGGCAGGTTCCTTCCAAGAATCCGATTCTGAGTTCCACTATCAGCGCATATGGCAGGTTCACCCCCATACCCGCATAGAACGATAGCCGCCTCTATCAAGAAGTCAAGCACCATTTTGTAACAAGATGCGACACGTCTGATCCTCACAGGACCTAATGCATCCTTCCTTACTTCCCTCTCCCCAACAATCTCGCCCTTGTCTCCACCGGCAACCCGAACAACCGGATAAATCCCGTCGCGTCACCGTGGCTATACAGCGCGCCGCTGTCACCAAAGGTGGCCACCTTGGTACTATAGAGGCTATTCGGCGACTCCATTCCGAAGGGTGTACAGTTGCCTTTGTAAAGCTTGAGACGCACTTTTCCGGTGACGACTTTTTCGCAGGAATTCACAAACGCATCCAAGGCCTTGCGCAAGGGGGTGTACCACTCGCCGTTGTAAACCAACTCCGAATACAACGTCGCCACCTGCTGACGGAAAAAGATCGTGCGTCGGTCATGGGTCAGGTGAATCAACTCACGGTGTGCAGCATAAAGCACCGTCGCCGCCGGGCACTCATACACCCCGCGCGACTTCATCCCGACCAAACGGTCCTCCACAAGATCCACACGCCCGACTCCATGCTGCCCCGCGACGTCATTGAGCATCATGATCAGTTCCAGCCCGCCCATCTTTTTGCCATCCACCGCGACTGGACGTCCCTCCGCGAACTCGATCTCCAGCACGCGCGGCTTGTCGGGGGCCTTCTCTGGATCGACCGTGAGCACGAACATCTCCGGGTCGGGGGCATTGGCCGGGTCCTCGAGCACACCCCCCTCGAAGGAGAGGTGCCACAGGTTGCGGTCCATGCTGTAGGGCTTGGCGGCGGTCACCGGCACCGGGATGTTGCGCGCTTTGGCATACTCGATGGCCTCCTCGCGCGAGGTGAGCGTCCATTCCGGCTCGCGCCAGCAGGCCACCACCGTGAGCGAGGGATCCAGCGCCTTGTAGGTCAGCTCGAAACGCACCTGGTCGTTGCCCTTGCCGGTGGCGCCATGGGAGACTGCATCGGCTCCCTCCTTGTGGGCGATCTCGACCTGCCGCTTGGCGATCAGGGGACGCGCCAGCGAGGTCGCCAGAAGGTACTTGTGCTCGTAAACTGCGTCGGCGCGCAACACCGGTAGGATGAAATCGTTGACCAGCTCGTCCTTGAGGTCTTCGATATAAAGCTTCGAGGCCCCCGACTTGATCGCCTTCTCATGCAGCGGCTCGAGTTCCTCCCCCTGCCCCAGATCGGCGGCGTAGGCGATCACCTCACAGCCATAGGTCTCGCGCAGCCAAGGGATGATGACCGAGGTATCGAGACCCCCGGAATACGCCAACACCACTTTCTTCACTGATTTCATGATTTGATCCTCCAATCTATCGAGCTGGGGCAGGTATCTGTTGATCCAACGGATTCGTTGAACTCCTGCCCCAGCTGGTGTTATATATTCCCTTTCCCACAGTTGGCCCAGGAGTTCAACTCCTGGGCCAGCTGTGTTTGATCTCACTCAACCCAAGGGAGAAGACCGATGGCGGATACCATATTCGGAAAGATCATCCGTGGCGAGGTGCCCTGCAACAAGGTTTTTGAAGATGAGCGTGTGCTGGCCTTCCGGGACATCAACCCCCAGGCTCCGGTGCATATCCTGATCATCCCCAAGGCAGAGATCGAGGATGTCTCCCAGATCGGCGAGCACCCCGGTCTCATGGAGTACCTGATCAAGGTGGCCAACCAACTGGCCATTCAGGAGGGGATCGCTGAGACAGGTTACCGTCTGGTGATCAACAAGGGACGTAGCGCGGGCCAATCGGTGGACCATCTGCACATCCACCTGCTGGGCGGACGTGCCATGGCCTGGCCTCCGGGGTGATAAGAGCTTGGAGTAGCGATTTCAATCGCATGAGGTGACAAGACGCCGGAGTAGTGAATTCATTCGCCTTTCATTCACATCAAATGCGAATAAATTCGCTACTGCAGGTTTTTTTTATCTCCCTGTGTCATCCTCTTCTCCCTCAGCTGGTGCTGCCTTGGGGATGAGTGCTGCGGGGATAGAGAGAGATTTTCCAGTGATGACCCCCGGATCGGTTGAGAGCCGCAATTCCAGATGATAGATCGAGCCGTTGTCATTGCCGAAGAACATATCCACCCGCTTGTCGTAATCCACATCGGCCATGGTGGGAGTCGAGTAAATCCCCGCCAGCCCGGTGAAGAGACCACCAGTGCGAAGCTTGAGTTCCTGATGCTGAATGACAGGAGTACCATCGCCATTGTAGCCATAAAGCGTGCCATCCGCTCCGCCCACCACGATCTCATCCAGTCCATCCTGATCGATATCCGCGATGCCGATTGAGGATTGCACCAGCCCCTCTCCGAGCGGAACCCCTGTCTCGAATCCGGGATGAAGGGTGACATCCGCCTGAGGGATATGGATGGTACGGGAGACAAGAATGGGGTCCATACCGGCTTTGGTGACTTGAACCGAATAGACCTGATCTTGCCCGCCGGGACCAGTGGCGAGTACCCTCCAGGAGGTTTGGACTGTCGCGTTAACCGCGATCACGCCCAGGTTGTGAACCGCGGTTTCCCCTGGTTCGAGAGAAAGACCCTCAGTGAGAGCAAGCTCCGCCTGCACCTCCTCACTGGTTACATCTTTGGTGTAATAGGGATTTGAAACAAATGCTGTCACCGTAAATGGATTCGGAATCAACTGTCCGTTCTCAATGGTGAGCTGCGTGGGTCCGTAGAGCCCTACGATCAGTTCGCCTTCGTTGATTTCGAGATCCCCCAGCCCATAGTAAGTCGCCATCCGCCGTGTCTGCCCAGGGGACAAGATGGCTGGATTCCAATACATGGCCACCGCGCTGTCTCCTAAGATGCTCAGGTTGGGAATGACAATGAAATCGAAGGGGGCGTCATTGAGATGGCCCCAGTTTCCCCAGGCCACCCGGTCAGGGATCACACTCAAGCCGCCAATCAGGGTTCCTTGAGTTTGAACGGTGGGATTCAAGAGGTTGTCAAAGCTCAGATATGACGGGGGAATGGCTGAGCCAAGGAGCTCCTTCTCGGTCGTGACATAATCAAGTCCCGGCACTCGGAATGGTGCGCCATCATTGGTCCCCAATTGGGTGTCCAGAAAGAGCCTCACTCCCGCCTCATGAGATTGGATTCCCATGTTTTGGACTGTGTATTCGATAAGGAGAGTGTCCAACCGGCCCGAGTCACCCGCCGCAAGTCTTAAGTGTTGAGTGAGCTGGATGTCTCCCACCCGCCACACCGTCGTGTTGACTCCAGCGGTGGTAGTGGGACCGCTCACCGGCAAGGGAAGTTTTGATCCACTGGAAAACAAATCCGTCAGGTTCCAGAAATCCTGGCCATCAACCCGTAATGTCGTCGCACTGGTTCCTGGAAAGGGGTGTCCGAACAGGATCCTCTTGTTGTTATCGAGAGGGTTATCCGGATCACCCGCTAAGGTTCCCATTGTAAAATTCCCTGTTGTATCCACCGCAACTTCCACAAACTCGGATGAGAGAGCGATCAGGGATTTGGGGATGGAGGTTTTTGACTGCGCCTCTTTGAGGAATTGTTCTTTAAGGGTGCCGGGTGAATCGGCGGAGGCGTGAATGGAATTGAATGGTACCAGAACGAAGATCGTAATCGCGCCAATCCATTCAAGGAGATTCTTAAGTATTGGATGGTTTTGTGAGATACGCATCTCGTATGCCTCGTTTTCATGAAATGGAAAACACTACAGCCACACGTCTTATTGAACCTGTAAGTTCAACCTTCGGACACTGTACCGGCACCAACAATCCATTCTTATCATAGGTTAAGCAAAATCGACCACCTCGTAAACCTTCACAGGCATCTCTTTGTTCTTTACCTTGATGGGATCCCGCTCCTTGAACTTGAAGCGTGACTTAACCAGATCATGGGTTGTCTCGCTGATGAGCACCCCATCCACCGGCGCGTTGGATTCCAGACGCGAGGCCAGGTTGACACTGTCACCGATGATCGAATAGTCGGTGCGGAAGCGGTCCCCCATGTTTCCCGCGACTACGACTCCGGTGTTGACCCCGATCCGCATCCGGATCGCGGGCCGCCCCTGTTTCACCCAGGTCTCACGCAGTTCGGCCAGACAGCGTTGCATCTTGAGCGCCGCGGTGACTGCCCGGACCGCGTGCTCCGGATCGGGTTGGGGATGGCCGAAATAGGCCATGATGGCATCTCCGATGAGCTTATCGAGCGTCCCTTGCTCCTCATCGATGATGATCTTGAACATTGGTCCGAAATACTCGTTGAGAATGGAGATCACCTCACGCGCCTGTAACTTCTCCGACATGCTGGTGAACCCGGAAAGATCCGAGAACAGGATCGAGACCTCGGTCTCCTGCCCGCCCAGTTCCAGCGCCTTCCGGTTGCTGAGCAGATACCGCCGCACCCCCGGAGTGACATACCGCCCGAAGATGGATGAGACCTGCATGTATTGACTGAGGGTCACCACCGCGTAAGCAACAATCTCCGCGAAGGAGACATGAAAGAAATCCACAATGATTCCCGCCTTGGCGAAGAGAAAGTAGGCCGAGAAAATGTGAGCGCCGGAGAGGATGAATGTGGCGATGGCGTGTTTGTCCGGGGCGAAAAACTGCGCAAGCAATCCCACCGCCAGGGTTCCACCGATAATCCACACAGAGTTCAACCAGGGAGGAGCCATATACAGGAAATCCTCCTGTTGGATCGAGCGGATGATCTCGCCGATCGTCCCCACCATCGGGAACCGTTCATTGATTGGAGTCGCGCGAAGATCGAAAGTGGCCATCGCGGAGGAACCGATGATGAGAATCTTGCCATCCAGGGTATGGGGGTCGAAGTGTTTCTCCGCGTTGGTGGCGCTCTGAATATCAGGTTGTGTACTCAAATGGACAAAACCATCTATCAACCGCCAATAATTCACGTGGGTAAAGCCCGAGACCTTCTCCTTTCCAGGGGAAATTTTAGAGGCGGTTTCTGGCCAGGGATATCTGAAATTCAGCAGAATCCGCTTGCGGTCATCGACAGGGACATGTACCTCCCTCCCATCCGGTTTGGGGATAATGACAGCGCCTTCCTCGAAGCGGACTTGTTCAAGAGGTGTTCCCCACACCTTCAGGACCACTTGCAGGGGTAGGGAGGGGTAGAGGATATCGTCATATTCAAAAAACAGGGGTCCCCAACGGGTGATTCCATCTGGTTCCGGATCCATGGTGGTGGCACCCGCTCCAGCGGCGGGTTGGAGTAGCGATGCGGCCAGACCGATGGCCTCGATCTCCTCGTAAGCCACATCCTTCATCGTGGAGGCCCACCATTTGGAGTCCCAGGGTATGGAGACCTCGAATGCATGACAGACTGGCTCATGAACTCCGGGCAGAAAGGGAATCCCAAAGCGAACGAATTCCGGTGGGAGGGGTTGCCAAACTCGTGTCTCGCGTTTGGATGTGGAATTCCAGGGAGCCTGATATTCCTCGCGTGTGTATTTACGGGTTCCTTGTGGACGGAACAGGGCCGCGAGAAAGGTGGGGACATCCTGTGTCTCCTGCATGGCTGCCTGGAAATACTGGTCACAGGTGGACACCTCTTGTTCTTCTCTTCCCTCGATGGTGTACCCTTTGTAGTTTTCGATGGTTGCATCATCAGCAAGATCGAAAACAATGTCATAGACGATCGCGGCGGGACGTATGTTGTGTTCTTTGAAACGATAATGAAGATCGGCCCATTGGGTCCGGGGCCAAGGCCATCGCTCTGGTGTCAGGCCAAGAGGAGCTTTCAGGTTGGCATCCAAAGCAGCGTCATTGATGTCAATGAAAGCGATATTGGTGGGGGGCTGTTTCCAAGGCTCGAAACGGTTTCGGGCATGAAACCGGACATTGATACTGGTTCCCTCAAGGCCAGAGTATCCCGCGAAATAAGCCCATGCAGCGAAGAACACTCCCACCAAGGTGGCCACCAGTGTGGGCCCTGATGCCGTAACCCATTGTGGCAGACTGAATTTCCTCATGACCGGATGGACAGGAGGTCAGGGGTCATTCCAGATCAGAATTCACGGCGAACATAGACTCCATAACGATCCTCCTGGTACCGGCTGGAGTCGTCATTGGAGTCGTTGTCAAGATAAGTGTATTCCACTCCCGTGGTCCAAACCTCCGCGACGGTTTTCTCAATGGCGAAGTACAAGGAGATGCGGTCATCCTCCCTGACTTTATTCAAACGGGTATGAGTTCCATTGGCCGCGCTGTCCGCATAGGCTATTTGATGGGCATAATCCCGGTTAGCGTATTCGAACTCACCGCGGAATATCAGTCCGGGGGAGACTTCACGGGTGTATTGAAGAGTCACGCTGTTCTGTTCGTAATCGTAATAATCACCGGTTGAGTTGAGTGCTCTGAGACGATAATAAACCCGGATCCAATCACGGTCTGTTGGACGTAAGGTCAAACCCGCGCGTGGCTCCCACAGATCGTACTGGCGGTATGTTCCATCGATCTCATCGCCAATATCGGTCAGTGCCGGCGACTCATGATCCCGTGCCTCGAATGCCAGGCCCAGGTTCAAAGTGACTGTTTCACAGAGATCCCGGTCATATCTCATCCAGATACGGTGTTGCTCCCAATCCTCCCAGGGAGTGTCAGCGGGTGCCACACCGCCCGTCACCTTTTCGTAATCACGGGTACGGTATTGGTATCCGAGCACCAGGTACATTTCATTATCGATGTTTTGACGGGCCTCTGTCCCGAAGTACCACTGCTCGTAGTCGGGGGTCAGGTACTGGGAATCATCATCGCGATTCTCATACTCGAATCCGCCATAAATCTCCCATTCGATTTGGTCAGTGAGACGCTGGATCGTGGCCAGCTCGAATGTCTGTTGAGTACGATCCTCGCGCCCTTCATCCAGAAAGTCATCATGTTCCAGGTGGTAACGGATCGCCGTCTTCAGAACTTCGGGAATCGTGGGAATCTCGTAAACGTACCCCAGTTCAACCCCATTGATCCAGTCACTGACCTCGGTTTCCCGGATGGCTTCATCATCGGAGGCGTGCTTCCTGCGCAGGTCAAAATCAATATCTGGCGCGGAGAGATCGATGTTAGTGGAATATGTTCCGTGATATTCGAGATAGCCTTCGCGTGTGATCCAGGAGTCCTTACTCTCCCCGGCCGGGGCGGGCTCCGGTTCCTCCGGCTCCGGCGGAGCATCGCCGGCTGGATTGCCAGACTCATCGAGAACCGGAGGCAGATCTTCGAGCGAGTCATCCGTTGCGAAGAAATCATCGATGGATGAAGGTTCGGAATTGGCTTGGGGGGTGGTTTGAGAATCTGTAACGGATTGAAGGTTTCCAGCGGCGATCCATGCAGGCGGATACTCCTCGGCCCGGAGAGAATCCGCGCCCATCCCCAGGATTATGACCATCCCGGTGACCCACCATCCGGCCAGACAGTTCGCAGCCTTCATGATCCTCATTATCGGCCTCGATGCCGCTGTCTTTCATTACATTGGGGATTCAATTGGACGGGAGCCAGAATGGGCTATCGCCGCCCCTTCCTCTCCGCCAGATCATCCCCCAGTGCCCACCCCATATTCCTGATGAAAGAAAAATAACATAAATGCCGGTGAGAGTTTAGCCCCAATTCTTATCCAATTTCCGTGTCCTTGCTTGTGGCCATGTTGTGGCCTGCTTGTGCCCTTCTTGTGGGCAACCTCTGAGACCTTTTTTTACGTCCTCAGCTAACCCCCCACCGCCTTTGGACTTGGGGATAAGGGTCACAGAATCTGAGTCCGTATGTTAGATTTTTGCTTGCACACCTCAAGATGTTGGGTTAGATTACCGATCTTACTACTAGATGTCGTTGGTTTGGCTCTAAGCTGCCGATATCCGGTTTCTTAATAGGGGGCTATCGAACAAGGGGTTTGGGGGAGAGTCCTTCAGGTCTCTCCGGCAATGGGCGGAATAGGGAATCTGGGCCAGAGGGGATATTCCTCTCCGCTTCAGAGATAACGCCTGCCATTCCGGCACCTCGTCCGATCTTGAACCACTAATGACATCCAGTAAGAAGGGGAGAAAGCTTGTCACGGGGAGGCAGGAAAATCATGAAGATCCCAAGGCGGTTCACTCAAGCGGGGAAGAACCCCTATGACACCCTCGATTTCGGGCCGAGAGTGTCCCGTATTGTCAACACGGATGGGACCGTGGTGTTCGAAGCCAAGAACATCCAAGTCCCTAAAAAGTGGTCTCAGGTCGCTACCGATATCCTGGCCCAGAAATACTGCCGGAAAGCGGGTGTCCCAGCCGCGCTGAAACGTGTGCCCGAAGACGGTGTCCCCGAATGGTTGCAGCGTTCCATACCGGATCACAAGGCCATGGAGGCCTTACCCGCTGAAAAGCGATATGTAGGTGAGACCGATGGACGCATGGTTTTTGACCGGTTGGCTGGCTGCTGGACCTATTGGGGCTGGAAATATGGGTATTTCAGCTCTGAAGAGGATGCTCGAGCTTATTTTGATGAGATGCGCTATTCGCTAGCGGCTCAAATGGCCGCCCCGAACTCACCCCAATGGTTCAATACCGGCTTGCATTGGGCCTATGGTATCGAGGGACCCCCACAGGGGCACTACTATGTAGAGCCCAAGACAGGTCAAGTCGTCAAATCCACCAATGCCTATGAACGTCCGCAACCCCATGCCTGCTTTATCCAATCAGTGGCCGATGACCTCGTCGGCGATGGCGGAATCATGGACTTGTGGACCCGCGAGGCCCGGCTTTTCAAGTATGGCTCAGGGACAGGATCTAATTTCTCGCACATCCGCGGGGCGGGAGAACCACTCTCCGGGGGAGGAAAGAGCTCCGGATTGATGAGCTTCCTGCGCATCGGTGATCGTTCCGCCGGCGCCATCAAATCGGGAGGAACCACCCGCCGTGCCGCTAAGATGGTGGTGGTCAACATTGACCACCCGGATATCGAGGAATACATCAACTGGAAAGTCCGCGAGGAACAGAAGGTGGCGGCCATGGTGACCGGCAGCCGGATTTGCAGCCACCACATGAACGCCATCATGCAGGCCTGCTTCGCCAATAAAAACCTTAAAGGCGAAGACCGCTTCATTCCCAAGAAGAACCGCGATCTAGCCATCGCGGTCCGCGCTGCTAAGCTGCATGAGGTTCCCTCCAACTACATCCAGCGCGCGATCCAACTCGCTCAGCAGGGCTTCACTGGCATCGACTTCCCGGAGGTCACCACCGATTGGGAATCCGAGGGGTACACGACAGTCTCCGGACAAAACTCCAACAACTCGGTGCGTGTCACTAATGATTTCATGCGCGCGGTCCGTGAAGACAAGGAGTGGAGCCTCTCCTGGAGAACCAATGGCAATCCCAGTAAGAAAATACGCGCCCGTGAGCTGTGGAATCAAGTGGCCTATGCTGCCTGGGCTTGCGCCGATCCGGGCATTCAGTTCGACACCACCATCAATGAATGGCACACCTGCCCGGTGGATGGACGGATTAATGCCTCCAATCCCTGCTCGGAATACATGTTCCTGGATGACACCGCCTGCAACCTGGCATCACTCAACCTGATGTTGTTCCATGACAAGGAGAAGGGTGCCTTTGACATCGAGGGGTACCGTCATGCTTGCCGTCTCTGGACTATCACACTGGAAATCTCCGTCCTCATGGCCCAGTTCCCCTCCCAGGCGATCGCGCGCCTGAGCTATGAGTTTCGCACCCTTGGTCTGGGTTATGCCAACCTGGGATCGCTCCTGATGGTGATGGGCATCCCCTATGACTCCCCGCAAGGTGTCGCGGTGACTGGAGCAGTGACCGCTATCCTGACCGCCGAGGCTTATGCCACCTCCGCGCGCCTGGCCCGTGAACTCGGACCCTTCCCGGGTTATCACCGCAACCGGGAGCATATGCTGCGCGTGATCCGGAACCACCGCCTTGCCGCTTACAACACCCCCAAGGATGAGTACGAGGGATTGAGTGTCTATCCCTGCGCGATCAATCCGGAAATCTGTCCTCCCGCGCTCCTGACCGTCGCACGGGAGAGCTGGGATCAAGCCCTCGATCTCGGCGGGAAATACGGCTATCGCAATGCCCAGGTCTCCGTGCTTGCCCCAACCGGCACGATCGGCTTGGTTATGGACTGCGACACCACTGGCATTGAACCCGACTATGCCTTGGTGAAATTCAAAAAACTCGCTGGTGGGGGCTATTTCCGTATCGTCAACCAGTCAGTTCCGGTTGCCCTCAAAAGTCTGGGTTATTCCGAGGGACAGATCCGCGAGATTGTGGAATACCTCGCCGGGACAGGTTCCCTGCTGAACTCCACTTCCATCAACCGTGGTAACCTGATCGAGAAAGGCTTCACCACCGAAGTCCTTCAACGTCTTGAAACAGAGCTGGCCTCCGCTTTCGATATCCGCTACGTGTTCAATAAGTTCAGCGTGGGCGAGGACTTCTGCCGGAACCATCTCGGCATCCCCGAGGACCACATGGCCAAGTGGGATTTCAATCTTCTCCAGGCAATTGGATTCAGCGAGGAAGAAATCACCCATGCCAATGAGGTGATCTGCGGACGCATGACCATCGAGGGCGCGCCACACCTATCCCCGGAACACCTTCCGGTCTTCGACTGCGCGAGTCCCTGTGGACGGACTGGTAAACGCTACATCCTGCCAGATGGCCACTTGCGAATGATGGCGGCGGCTCAACCCTTCGTCTCAGGTGCCATTTCCAAAACCATCAACATGCCCAACCAGGCCTCTGTCGAGGATGTCCGGCGTGCCTATGAGAAAAGCTGGGACCTGATGCTCAAGGCCATCGCCCTTTACCGGGATGGCTCCAAGCTCAGCCAGCCGCTCAGCGCCCAGGCCGAGGACCTCTTGGCCGATGAGGAATGGGGGGATCACGAGGCCGCGGCCCCCGCCCAAACCGTGGCCGAACGGGTGGTGCTACGTTATCTCGCCAAGCGCAGGAAGCTTCCCCACCGGCGCACCGGTTACACTCAGAAGGCACGGATCGGAGGTCACAAGGTCTATCTGCGCACCGGTGAGTTCTCGGATGGAACCCTGGGTGAGATCTTCATCGATATGCACAAGGAGGGGGCCGCTTTCCGCAGCTTGATGAACTGCTTCGCGATTGCTGTCTCGCTCGGTCTCCAGTATGGAGTGCCTCTCGATGAGTTCGTGGATGCTTTCGTTTTTACCCGCTTTGAGCCTAATGGCGGTGT
>CAZORO010000096.1:1273-13032 GCA_964581845.1 uncultured bacterium | reverse complement strand
CACCGACCTCCCCTTCTGATCTTTCAACTTTTACAGAAAGAGGGTTGCTTTATCACTCACGAAAGATCATCATCATTCCTCCACACTAATTTACCGGGTTACAGGTTGCCGGCTTCGGTCTCGACTTGCATAATCTCCGTCCTTATTCCTTCCAGTGACTCGAAGAAGGCGATTCTTCTCCTTCCAAAATCAGTATCAATCACCATGGGTTCAACAAGCCATTTCACGGGTGTTTTCCGGAGGGCTTCGACTTGTGCTTCCAAATCTTCAACCTGATAAACCACATGTAGAAAACCCTCTGGCAGTTCCAAGCCGTCTTTTTCTTCATATGGTGCCTTATCCAAAATGAGGATTCGCACTCCTCCCATCCGGATGAGACGGTAAATTGAACCTAACACCTCCCCACTCATGAGGAGTTCGGCTCCCATATTTTTCGTGTAGAAATTAACCGATTGATCAACATCACGAGACTTGATTGCCCAGTTCCATAGTTGTTCTACCATCTTTCCCCTCCTTTTTATAAAGCCAGTAATTCGTATTGGCTATCTGCCGCTGGAGAGTTTTTCCGTTAATTTGTAGAACTATCATCATAACTTTTCAATAAAATATCTCAAAGTTCCTCGTAATAGAACTTGTTTACATTCGTGGCCTATCAGCGTCAATTTATAGGTGCTCTTGATTCCCTTTCTACTAAAGAAGGTTTATACAAACATGGTGTTTAATTTATCCAAATATTGATAAGGGGTTTGAATTGGAATATCTCCTCCCTCTGGAGTTGGGGGTCTCCTTAGGAATTTTCGAGAATCTCTTCCCGCAACTTTTGAAAGGTTTGTGATATAATCAAGGTGTCCGCTCCATAAGCCAAAAAGCGGACTCCCATGGTCCGGTATAAACGAGCCTGCTCTACAGTTACCGGGAAGTTTCCAACAGCAATGCCCTTTTTACTCGCGCGCGTGGTAATATCAAGAATACCATCCAACACACGTTTATGGGTCACCTGTCCAGGAATACCCATGGAATGAGACAGATCGAAAGGACCGATAAATATGCAATCAATGTGTGGAACCTCCATGATCTCGTCGAGGTGGGCTATTCCTTCATTAGCTTCGATCTGAAGAATGATGCAGGTTTCCTCGTTTGATCGCGTATAGTAGTCCGGATCGCCTATGGAGTTGTATCTCGCGCCACGAGTAAAAGGACAAACCCCTCTATTACCAAGTGGATGATATTTCGCTGAATTGATGGCCTTCTCAGCAGCTTGCGCAGTCCGAACGTTTGGAACCATGACAGCGGAAGCACCAAAATCTAGGGCTTGTGTGATCTTCTGAGGGTCAACATCGGGAACTCTGTATATGGAGGCAAGTCCGGCAGCATCGCAAGCACGAAGAATCCCAAGACTTGAATCGACGCCAAACATACCATGTTCGGTATCAACGATGGCGCAGTCAAATCCGGAAATTCCGATAATTTCCGCAAGATCCGGTGCTGGGATCTGTAAGAAAGTGCCAAGCAGTGTTTTTCCAGTGTTAAGAAGAGAACGGAAGGTTGGCATTATCATACCTCCTTAGTTCATAATATGATCATGCCGTCATCATAATTTCTGTTCTTAGATTCTGAATACTTTCTATCAATTTTTCTTTTCCATTTAGAAATGTTTTTTGAAAGCGCACAACAGGACTATATGCGATAAACTCATCCGGATTAAGCGAACCTTCATGGATCGATTTCCGAAAATCGGGTAGTGCCAGTTCTAATTCCCTAAGAATATCTGATTGAGTCTCTTTATAAATTGTCAATTCTATTGGTGGATTAAGCTCCATGAGTTGCTCCGCCAAATCCCAACCGATTGTTATCGCCATTTTCCCACCGATCAATTCAAAGAAATGAAGAGGCCCTCGAGCTCCCCCTCCAACAAGGAGTGCTTTAAAGTGGCGTTCATTGAATATTTTATAGGCCACGCGTGTACCATGACATCCAGCATAAGGAAGGAGCTTTTTGAGTTCCGGCTTTCCGATTCGATCAGCGGCATCAGCTAGATGTTCATCAAGGATGCCCGCGATGTAAGTGATGTAGCATGGAGTGGGGTTTTTAGATTTGGCCAGTCCCCTTTCATATGCATGGGCCATGTAGACGGCTTGATCAACTGAAAATCCTAAGGTGGCAATTGTGGGGTGATCATGACTGACCAAATATTCCATTGCCTCGGCGCCGGCGGGAGTGGAAGGTACCTTAATGATGATATTCTCGCCTAAACGGCGGTATCTCAATCCTCCTTCGATGATCGCTTTGGGATCGTTATTCACATTTGGATCCCCTTGAATTGCCACATAGCCATACCGGCCATTCGAACTCAAATACAGCGGGAGAAAGAGCTCCGCAAGACCACAGACCAATCGCTGGTAAACTATGTCAGCGGCCAAATTATCATCCTCAGTCTTTCTAATAACCTCGTGCAATAATGGAAGTATGACATTAGGAGCAAAACGGAGAAGCCTGGAGGGATACGTTGGATTAGTTGATGCGATTAATGCTCCAGCAGCGATAGCATACCCGGCTTCCTCGGGGGTAGCGTTGTTGATCCAGAATTCAGTAGGTGTATTCCGCATAACACGCTGAAAAAAGCTTTCTATACTCCCATTCGTCATAAAGGGGTCCTCCTTACGTCGCCCACTTGCGTCCTTAAAACAGAATAACCTTCTAATTCAAGCGATGAAGCAACTTTCTCTTGAAGCCGCTCACTTGGAGTCAACGCCACAATACAGCCTCCTCCTCCACCCCCGGTTTGTTTTGCCCCAATCGCACCGGAACGTCTCGCTATATCACAGAGGTGATCCAGTTCCGGGTGTCCAACTTCAATATCTTTCAGCAGCTGATGGTTCACATTCATGAGCTCACCGGCGCGGGGTAAATTGAGGTCAATGAGGGCCTTCTTAGCCTGTTGAAAGGTTGAATCCGCTTCTTGAATAAGACGATTGTACCGCTCAGGATTTAGTTTGCAGCGCTCGGCAACTCCCTCAATCAACGCTTTGGTATCCGCAACTATTCCAGTGTCTGCCATGACTATCTCAATAGGCTGTAAAAGCCGCAATCGTTCAAGAATTGGAGGATTATTCTTGCGGAAGCAGATCAAACCGCCATAGGTTGAGGCCACATTATCCAATCCAGCGGTTCGATCACCATGATAAGCTTTTTCAGCCTCATGGGCAGCGGAATTTATCATGTCGTCCGGCAGATTTAAATTTAATTCATCCGACAACGCCCTGGCAATTGCCACACTGCTGGCTCCGCTAGCTCCTATGCCACTGAAAGTTGGAAGGTTACCATTCAACTGTATGTAAAGGCCGGTATTGTTAAGGTTCAGGAACCGCAACATGCGCTGAATGGACTCCATTTGTTGAGTCTTTTTGATCTCGGTATATCCCTTAGCACCTGAGCGGCGATCATCCATGGAGATTTGATTACCAGGAATTACCATAACGACAGCGGTCGTAATCCGGTCCAACGCCGAAATGATCCCAAGTGTACCGTATATAACGAAATGTTCACCAAAGAGAATGACTTTACCGTATCCGCTACCCCTGCCCATGAGCTCCACCCCTCTTTCTATTGCCTGGGGTTTTTAGAATATACAAGAGCACATCAACGCATTGTTTTGCGAAAATCGGATCGTTTATGTGAGCATCCACCTCTATGACTGGAACCTTTGGATCAATAGTTTTCTTAAGTCCGTCGAATAAAAGGCGATCCAATTCTGGATCGAAGAAGTCGGAGCCCTTTTTGTCAAACATGGAAATTCCTTTGAGTGGCAAGATGACAGCGATTCGGGTCTTCAGTATCAGGCGGTTGATCCATTGTGCGAACCGCCGGGAAACCTCCTTGATCTCTTTGGCGAATAGCTTCCCCAGAATCACTTCCTGGTTGTATTGTAAAGTCTTGCGTCTTCGAAAACGATCAGCCTCGCGGCTTGAACCCCAGATCAGATCCATGCAGCCAGTTGAGAGGACTCGTGGAATAGCATCATTGAGCCCATTTTTCAGATAACCAGAACGAGCTAGGGGACCATTGAAAACTACCTCGTGACTCAATTCCTGAGTAGTAAGGTCCCATACCGCCTTGATGACGCCCGAGGAAATAATTTCTTCCATCGCCGCCCCACCAACACCATTAGGATGGAATGCCACCACCTTGTATCCGTTACTCTCAAGCAACTTCTTTCCGTAGAGACCACAGGGAGTGGTTTGTCCGAACATACTCAACGCCACCAATTGATCGGAGCCGGAAGATGCCTCTCGAGATGTCTCGAGCATGCCCCAAAGCGCACCCACTGCATTGTCATAGATTCTTCGGGTCAACGAATTGACTCCGGCTACATCGAACACCGATGGCATGATGGAAATGTCTTTGGTTCCCACATACGGCCCGAAACGGATATTGCCACATGCCATGGCGGAAAGCATTATCTTTGGGAATCCTACAGGAAGCTGACGCATTCCTGCGGTAGCCAGAAGGGTTCCATCATATCCCCCCACCCCCAAAACCCCATCGATCACGCCCATGTGATACAGTTTCGCGGTCACACGGGCGACTCCTTGGGCCATCTTCTCTTCGGATTCGCGGCGATTCAGTTTTTGCAGATCATGATAGGAAAGGCCAGCAGCACGCAATACTTGTCCCCGGGGAATATCCGGTTTTACTCCTTGAGCTTTTCCCCTAAGTCCGCAGTCCAGAACCAAAACGTCCACATTACGGCTTAAGAGCTGATCTTTGAGGTAAAGGCATTCTGTCCCCTTTGTGTCAAGGGTTGCGATGAGAAGGACAGTTTTCTTCCGCCTAAATTCAATAGGCACGGAAAGGGTCATCACGGACAGTGACATTGGTTTTAATCTTCCTCACCTCCTCGACAAATGCAGCACAGTGGTCCACCATTCGTTGCATCAGGGTTGCCCCTAGTTCTGGTGAGGCACGGAATGGGTCACCAATCGTGGCACTGTTGCAGTACTCATTATGGTCCATTGGTATAACGATATTCTCAGCGCCTTGAAAGGTTACATGTGGATAGCCATCATCTTTGTAAAAAGCTGGCCCGAGGTATTGAGGAGCATGAGCCGTGTCCCGGACAGCCAGGTCCATTCTTACGAGCTCTGGCGTGCAGTCCATGATCAGACTGGTTTCACATTGTCCTGAGTGCCATGCCGGAGGAACATCCTTCGGTAACGTATCAATGACGTCCTTAAACAACTTGTAGTTACCCTCAAGGGAGTGCTGGTAAACAGCAACAAAAGCGCCCGTTTCATAACGGATCCTCCGAAGGATCTCATCGATACACTTGATATTTGAACCATGGTAACTGACATAAATGATTTTATTGATGCCATGATAAATAAGGCTTTTGGCTACATCATAAAGAATCCGGCGTAGCGTTTCTGCACGTAGGGTAATCGTTCCCGTCATTTCACCAGGATTGTGCATGTGATGAGGTGAATAACCTGTCCAGATAACGTTAGTGAAAAAGACATCGGCCTTCTCGGCAGTACGTTTGGCTATCGTCCAAGCCTGGATGCTGTCGCAACCCAGTGGGAGATGATAACCATGCATCTCATGACTCCCGACTGGAACAAGGACAATATCGCATGTCTTCATCTTCTCACAAACTTCTTGAGCGGTCATTTCCATCATGTAATTCTTAATTCCTGCCATGATTGGCTCCTTGGAGTGGGCCTAAGATCAAGGGCCCTTAATAATGGCTCATAACTGCCGTTCGTTTCTGCGAAGGCCTTATGATACGCCAATCCAACACTCCCTTGACTCAATCCGTATAGTTCATTAGAAAACACCTTATATCATTGATATCACGTTTGTCAAGTGATTCTTTCCATTTCGGTTAGGTTTACACAAAAGACTCGTAAAAACCGTTAAAGACACTTGTTAGTGGCATACTCGACTCTCTAAGGTTATACGCCTATCAAGTCCTTAAAGATAAATCCTGTTATCATTTTTGTGTTCTGTTATTTCATGAAGATTGAAGAAAAGTTAAAAAGAAGAGACAACCATCTGAGAACATGGTACTTACTTGCTTGGTGGTAGGGATGAGTAAGATGTTCCCAATACAATTGCCAGCGGGGACGGTAATCATTGGACCAAACCAGTACTGGGATTAGTCGATGGTCCCTGAGGTGCTCCCCATTTTCTAGACAATTTGTGGTGAAAACTAAGCTTGATTCTCTTCGTCTATAAAGAATGTGATCCAAACCCCGTTGCGCAGGGACTCAGGCTTCGTAATCATTTTCAAGGTCTGGTTGTCCAAGCGATTGTGGGAAGGGTCAGGATAGAAATCCAGGACTTGGGTGGATAACCTATTCAAGATATAGGGGGTAAGCGACTGCCTTCCGAATAAAGGTGATGGAATTTCATTGGAAATCCAATGGCGAAATCCAAAAAGATTACCCGAGGCTATGAAGCAACCCGTACGCCTACGGTCAGATTTAACTTCTGGAGAGACCTGGTTCAATTCCTTTCAGAATGGATGTCCCAGAAACCGGGACTAACCCTGGATTGCCACCCACGACTTCTGTAGCTTGTTTTTTCTTGCGAATATTGCCATGCTCTCTATCAATTCAGAGATTCGCCTTCCTGCTACATTGCATGCTGTTCACTCTCCACTTCGATCAGCAGGAGAGTCATCCTATTCGCGAAAGTATCGCCAGCTTACAGCCTGCGCAAGAGCAACTGCTTTAAAGTAAATACAATTCCCAAAAGGAGACAGAATTATGAGATATTGGGATTCCATTGCGGACCTGAGTATGAAAGCCCTGATAATGCTGCTCACCTTTTTTGCAGTGATTAGCGATGCTACAGAGATGGAGAAGCGTATCAACTCCCCAGAAATTGATGGTAGCTATTATGAAGCTGCGGTACCCGATACACTGGACCTTGCTGAGCGCGCACGGCTTGGGCTCCAGTACTTCACGGAAATAACGCGAGAGGATTACAACTACGAAATGCCCCTCACCATTCCTTTCACTCCGGCAGAGGGGGGACCTGTCATGAATATGCATGGAAACGCCCTGGGTGCCTGCCAGTGGAAAGTGGCGGAAGCGATGGCCCTCGAGCGTCTTATGACTGGAAGTAAGGAGGGATTGGACCGTGAGCGGAAGATGCTTGAAATGATGGTATCTATGTTCGGAGAAGATGGTCTCCATTGGGTGGCGGGTTCTCCCGACAAACCATGGCTTAATATCCCAGAGCCGTTTGTGATGGTACATGGCCAAGGGCGGGTTTTACGGGCCATGGATGCCTGGTATCAATACACAGGGAATCCAGTATGGAACGACCGGATCAACGGCTTGGTGAATGGAATTGATAAGATTGTAGTCCACAAGGGGGACTACGCTTATTTTCCGGTACATGGCCGCTATGAGGGAGAATACATTCGATCCTGTTATGTCAAGGAAGGATGGGGAGACACGGTTGAACCTACAAACGAAAAATTCGGGGAAGAAGGTTCTTTGTTTAATCACCAAGGACATGTTCCAGGTGGAATGGCTACCTGGTATCTCTTAAGTGGCAATAAAGATGCTCTTCGTCTATCAGGAGAATTGGTCCGTTTTCTCATTAAACCTCAGTTTTGGGCGGATTGGAGTAAAGGGGACTATCCTGGTGTTGTTGGTGCTGACCATGCCCATTGGCAAGGCCATTGGCATGGGCACTTGAACACTCTCCGTGCGATTCTAGATTATGCGGTAGCCACAGGAGATACTAGGCTCATGGCATTTGTCCGGGATGGATACGAATGGTCCCGCCAGATTAATCTGGCACGCATCGGTTATTTCGATAGTCAGGGCTGCGGTACAGGCAGGATCATTGGCTTAGCTGTAAAACTCTCATACTACGGCATCGGTGACTATTGGGAGGATGTTGACTGTTACATCCGCAACCATGGGATTGAAATGCAGATCGTCCCGGAAGACATGGATTACATCCGGGGACTGGCGGGAACGAACCTGAATGCCACCGCCGAAACTCTTCTCACCAAGAACATTGGAGGTTTCGCTGGAAGGCCTAGCAAAGATTGCACATGGTTGTGCTGCTCACCCCACGGCTATTTGGGAATTTTCTATGCCTGGGATGGTATCTTAAGGTACGACAAAGGTATTGCACGTGTGAATCTCCTGCTCAACAGGGCATCCCCTTGGATGGATATTGACAGCTACTTGCCGTATGAGGGAAAGGTTGTTATCAAGAATAAACAGGCGAAAGAGGCCTTCGTACGTATTCCACTCTGGGTTGATAAGGACGCCGTCCAGGCCACGCTGGGAGAGGGGAAACTGGCGAATACCTGGTTCGGCCAATACCTCCGCTTTGAGAATATTAAAGCGGGGGACGTCCTGACTATCGAATTCCCGATGGTCGAAACTAAGGAGAAGTGGGGTGGGCATAATTGCCACTTCAAAGGCAACACTTTGATCGAAACATCACCACCGATTCACCCTTGCCTTTATACGCGCCGCCGTCAATTTCTGGAGAATCATGCGCCTTCTAAAAATGTGGTTCGTCACGTGACAGAAAAAGTCTTGCTATGGTAGTTGCCCTGGTGTGATTTAGTGCAATAACAGCAGGTGTGGCCGAGACAGGGATGCCGGTCTCTCGTAACTCTTACAGCAACTTTATTCGTGTCTTGCAAGCCCAGTCAACCATAGAAGTCCACACCATATTTGATGTCGTCGATCGGCCCTAGGAATAAACCTTGATACGTCAGTTGCTTTTCCCGTCTTACTTCTCCGAGGTCAGGAATCCAGTCTTCCGAGGGTTCCACACTCACTCCTAGGACGTATTTTCCAACAGCCTCAGTCACTTGAGAGGCTTCCCCTTCAAGAACCATCGGAATATCCGGATCAGGATCAGCCACCAACGCCGTTCCCAGCTCAACTGCTCCGCAGTCACTCTGACCTTCCCAAGAAATGACGCTAACGACATCAGAATTCTTTGTGCGGCACGGAATTTCCCATGCATGCTCGTGATCGTCAGCGCGGTCTGGCCGCCATGGTGCGCTTCCTGGCCACCGCGCTCAATAACAAGGGACGGCTGGTCACCGCCTCGGCATGGCGCTTTGGAATCGCCAAACGTACGAACAGAGGCCACCATTTGTAGACCTACGCATTAGTCCGAGGCATGTTCTGACAGTGCCCTGAATCCTAGGCCGTATATCCTCCCCATTTCCACTGATTCTTCATTTCATCAAAGCTATTCTCCAGTCGTGGTAGGGGCACCGGTTACCCGGCGCCTCTACCGTGACCGTTTCTGGAGTATCCAGCCGAAGACGATGGAAGCGCAGAGGCAGGCGCTACGGTTCATCTTAGAGGTAGGTCTCCTCATCGTGCGAATTATTGTGGCGGCGCGGACTGATGTGAAGCCGGCCGCTCTGTGAATATGTGGAAAACACACTTCTGGAGAGCACCCCACCAGATCGCTTTCACAAGTTGTTGCATGAACTTTACATACTTGTCCAGGGCTTTTCTGCTCGTTTTCAAGGGAGGTTCTCCCGGGGTCTGGACAAATCGTGCTTAACGCACTATGTTATCTTAGTGCGTTAAGATAGCTGGAGCGATGGCACCGCTTACCCCTCTGACGCGAAAGGAGGAAGTGGGCTTAAAAAGGGACATTTTTTGCCAGTGTCGAGATCGATCGATGGGGTTAGAATCGCAAATCTATCAGCGTGGGAAGAACCGGGAGGTTTAACATGAGACAAGCGGGTATTTCACGGCGCCACTTCTTGATGGGATCGGCTGTGGCCATGGGGGGATTGGTAACCGTACTGAAAGGTGCCAACGCGCAAGCACGGCGTACTGTTTCGCCAAACGAGAAACTCAACATTGCCGGGATTGGTGTCGGCGGTATGGGCGCCAGTGACCTAAAAAAACTTAGCAGCGAGAACATTGTCGCGCTATGCGATGTGGATGATGCCTATGCCGCGAAGGTATTCGATCAATATCCCAATGCCAAGAAGTACCGGGATTTCCGTGTCATGCTTGAGAAACAAAAAGACATTGACGCGGTGGTCGTGGCAACACCGGACCACACGCATGCTATTATCTCGATGGCGGCGATCCAATTGGGCAAGCATGTGTATTGCCAGAAGCCGTTGGCACATTCGATCCATGAAGTTCGTGTGCTGACCAAGGCCGCCCGGAATGCCAAGGTGGCGACGCAGATGGGGAACCAGGGTCAGGCCTCCGAGGAGTCGCGTCTGGTGTGTGAGAAGATCTGGGATGGAGCCATTGGGACAGTGCGCGAGATACTGGGATGGTGCAACCGGAATCCCTCGATTTCACCGCGTGGAATGGCTCGTCCCCAGGGCTCCTCGCCGGTGCCAGACACACTGGACTGGGATCTTTTTCTTGGACCGGCTCCTTCCCGGCCTTATGTTGAGAAAGCTTATCATCCCTTCGTATGGCGGGGCTGGTGGGATTTTGGGACGGGAGTGTTGGGAGACCTGGGGTGTCATACCTTCGCGGCAATATTCAAGGCTCTGAAATTGGGAGCTCCCATAAGTGTGGAGGCTACCTCAACCGCCGCGCAGGATCCTCCCGAGATCACTTCGGAGAGCGCGCCTGTGGCCTCAATTGTTTATTATGAATTTCCAGCCGTGGGAGACCGGCCCGCTGTAACACTGACATGGTATGATGGCGGATTGATGCCTCGCCGTCCGGAGGAGCTTGAACCGGACAGGAAAATGGGTGGTGGCGATGGCATGTTGTATATTGGTGATAAGGGGAAAATGCTCAATCACCAACTCATCCCTGACTCTCGAGATAAGGAATACGGCGCTCCCCCCCAGAAACTTCCCCGGTCCCCTGGCCATTACCAAGAATGGATCAATGCCTGTAAAGGGGGCGAACCAGCGGGCTCCAGTTTTGATGTCGCGGGACCGCTAACCGAAGCTGTTCTACTCGGTAACATCGCCATCCGTACCGGAAAGAAACTGATTTGGGACAGTGCCAGCATGACAGTCACCAATGTGCCCGAGGCGAACGCTTATGTGAATCCTCCCTACCGGGAGGGATGGAGTCTGGGGGTATAGCCCCCAAGCAGTGGAACAGAGATTCCTTCCATCTTGCTGGAAAACCAGGTGTCCCCTAGTTTCAGAGACGAGGTCTATAATTTTGTCTGAGGTGTTTTTTTAAGATGAGAGTGTGTCTCTTCGGTTATATCCTTGGTTTGACCGTGGTTGCTGGAATAGCTCCCATGGCTATAACCGCAAGTGATGATTTCCTCGCTGAGATCAAGAATCCCCCGGTAGAGTATTTCTCTGCCCCGTTATGGGTCTGGAATGACGACGTTACTGAGGAGGAGATTGCCCAGCAACTTGATATGTTCCGTGAACAACGCATCCTCCAGGTCTATGTCCATCCACGTCCTGGACTGATCACCCCTTACCTTTCTGACTGCAGGTTGGATCTCTACACGTATGCGGTGAAAGCTGCTAAAGATCGTGGGATGCAGCTGCACATTTACGATGAAAACTCCTACCCCTCTGGTTTTGCTGGAGGTCATATCCCAGACCAGCATCCTGATTGGCGCGGCAAGGGCATTTTATGGGAACAAGTCGAGTCCCTTCCCGATCCACTCCCGGAGAACACACTGGCCGTCTACAAAATCGAGGGTGAGTCATACAAACGGATCGAAGATTCCTCCACCGGGCATTCTGGTGCTCATGCCATCGCGCGAATCGTGTTTGCCCCCACCACCTCCTGGAATGCCGG
>CAZORO010000096.1:0-1263 GCA_964581845.1 uncultured bacterium | reverse complement strand
TGTGGATCTGCTTCAACCGGGTCTGACCGAGGAGTTCCTGCGTATCACTCTGGAACCCTAAAAAAAGCGCTTCGGTAAAGAGTTCGGTAAGACAGTCCGATCGGTTTTTACTGATGAACCGTATCTGTGTTCCGCTGGTTCATTTCATTGGACACCGCATCTGCCCGGTCTTTTTAAGGTGAAGTATGGCTATGACTTCCTGGATGCCATCCCCAGCCTCTTTACAGATACCGGGGATTTCCCAAAAGTCCGTTTTGAGGTCTATCAGCTCCTTCTAGATGAGTTCATTGAACGCTGGAGCAAGCCTTACCACGGCTGGTACGAGAGGAATCATCTCGATTTCACTGGGCACTACTGGGAGGATGTCTGGCCCAGAAGCATTGAATGCCCGGACAACATGGCGATGTATGCCTGGCACCAAATGCCCGCTATCGACTGTCTGTTGAACCAGTACGACGAAGGGGTCAATGCTCAGTTCGGGAATGTCCGCATGGTCAAGGAACTGGCCAGCGCCGCCAACCAGCTGGGGATGAAACGGCGTCTGTGCGAGGTCTATGGCGCGGGCGGCTGGGAGATGACTTCGAGGATCAGAAGCGCATTGTGGACTGGCTGGGGGTGCTGGGAGTCAACTTCTTCGATTAGCATCTCGCCTACATGACCTTGCGAGGGGCACGGAAACGAGACCATTCGCTTAGTTTCACCGGCCATGAGCCCTGGTGGAGTCACTACCATGTCCTTGGTGATTACATCGGACGGTTTTCTTATGCTCTTTCCGCTGGAGAGGAACAAAACCATGTGTTGGTGCTCGAGCCAACCACCTCGGGCTGGCTGCTCAGTCAAGCTAGGAGTAAGAATGTGGCGCTCAATGCGATGGGCGAGGAGTTTCAGAGATTCACCACCGCCCTCTCGTTCGATCAGGTGGAGTACGATCTTGGTTCGGAACAAATCCTCCGCTACCATGGTAGGCTCGAGACAAAATGTTAGTGGTGGGTCAACGCGCCTATGATATCGTTTTTGCACTCGACGTGCCGGAATCTTGCCCGTCCCACCTTCCAACTGCTCAAGGGCTTCATGAAGGCTGGCGGAAGAGTCCTGTGTGTGGATGCCCATCCCACACTGGTCGATGGCAAGGCGTCCGAGGAAATCACGCAGGTCTTCGACCCCCCCCAGGAAAAGGCACAACGATCCTCTATCCACTTGCCCACGAGGGTAACCGGTTTGTGGACGCCATCCACTATCCCTCCTGAATCCATGTCATGCTTA
>CAZORO010000095.1:0-13052 GCA_964581845.1 uncultured bacterium | reverse complement strand
AACAACTTCACCGCACTCCATTGGTCATCACCGGTGCTCGATTCCCAGGGAGTCCTTCCAGTTGTGCAATCGATTCTTCCACGGCCTTCCACTCCAACATGGATATTCACAATCAGCCCGGCTGGATTGGGGCCTTTACCACCATTTAAGGCACGGACGCGAACATCGTTCTTTCCGCCGTGCAATAATGAGAGAGGAATCTCAGCATCAATGATTTGATTAAAATGGTCCCCACGGCAGATTTCCATGCCATTCAAGGAAAGCACAAATTCGTTGTCAGCCGTGATGGTGACACGCGCCATTTTTACCGGACGGTCCTCGGGAAGTTCTATGATAGAGCGGAAGAAGCGTTCGCAGGGTGGAGGATTCTGACCATCTTCCTCATGCCAAACCCATTTGGCCTCCCCTAAGCTGGGCCGATATGTGAACAATTCCGGTGGTGTCATCTCCATATCCGGCTTCAGGCCATCTGCCTTCATGACCTCTTCTAGCGGATGTCCCCAGATCACACGTCCCTGCCCCACCTTACTTTCACCACTCTCACCCGGTCTTTCACCCCAGAGTTCAATGGCCAAGGCGGTAACCCTCGCATCAGCAGCCATACGATCCGACAGGCCTGGAGCAGCTTGAGGAGGCTTTCCAATCAGGGTTGCGCCTTCCTTGATGAGATCGGCCATTTTTTCAAGCACCGCTGGTGACATGGTCCGGCACTGCGGTTCACAGAGAACCAGGTAACGGTAGTGCATTCCATCACCACTTTGAGCGCCTGGCTCCGGCTTGCAAGCGGGTAAATGCAGCATTCCATCCTTAACCGAAAGCCGTGTGAGCAAGACCTCGGCATTGATGCCATCGTAGTCATATCCCCAAGGCAAAGATGGATTCAGAAATTCCCGGCCTGGCACATAACGTGTGGATCCTTCTCCTACAAAGTAAAGAACATCACCCACGAAATCACCCTGCTGCAGGAGAAACTGACAACGCCCCATATAGCCAAGCAATCCATCAGCCAGCGGCCACCAGGAAAAATTGCGGTTGAAGATGTCGTAATCGAGCATCCCTGGTTTCGCTTCGATGGGCTGGTGGGTGTACTTGTGAACCACCGCCTGATTCAGCCCGCGTGTCCAGGCCTCATGGAGTGTACGCCGATACTGTGAGGGAGGGGTAAACAACCCAGCAGTGGGATTAAAGGTCAGCGTCTCTGCCTGGACAAAACGGTTTCCGTAGATCCGTGCCCCTGAGGCGGTGGTGCGCATAATATCAACATGCTGCAGATACTCCGGCTCGTATGTTCCAAAGGGATGCCAGAACTCCGCCATGGGACGATCAGAATGTCCAAAGATTTTCAAGCCATCCATATGCGGGTGGGGGTAACTGCCATAGCCGGATTCGGAATTCATTCCGCCGTTCATCTCATGGGCACGTTTCTGCAGATGTCCGTAGTAGTCAGCCAGCAGATCCGCGATGGTGTCGCGGTAATCCCGCAGAAACCGCTCCGTGGTTTCATGGTTATCCACAATCCGGCGCGCCAGTACAGGAAAATAGGGTAGGAGGTCATATCCACGGCGCTTCTGAAACTGTTCACGGAGATCATTGGTCCAGGTGGGTTGCTGACCTTTACCACCCGCGCCAATCTCCCAGCTGTCGGTGTGATAGAGAATGGGTGCATTGCCTGCATTGGCAACACTCAATTCATGCATCCGTTTGGCCGCGCTATCCATCATCAGATCAGCGGCCTTGGTGTTGAGCACATCAGCTTCGTAGCCGCCACTCCCCATCCGGGCCGGTTCAGCGAGTGGGGTCCAACCGAAACGCAGCACGGTCCAGCGGCCCACCGGGGCCTGCCAGTCCAACGTGCCATCCAGTTTCAGTTTCGATGACAGATCAACCAATTCGGTTGTGGTGAGATCGCCGGGGCGATTATAGAAGTCCACTTTCTCCAACGCCTCATAGGGATTCGGTGGCCACCCCCACCAGGCACGATTTCCCGACTTGAATTCCCACCATTTGATTCCAGGTCTGTAATAATGTGTGTCGCCAGCCCGGAACAACTGGAACTCCGCAAGATCCATGTCCGCACCATAGGCACGCCGAATGATCAGACGGAAAAACGATCCAGTGGTCTCTGGAAAGGTCAGCTCCTTGTTCTCTCTCAACTGCATCGTAAATTCGCATACTCGACGGAATGCCTTGCCATCATCGGAAACCTGTAGTTCACCTTCCGCCGGCCCGTCAAAAGGCATCACTTTTATCAGAGCCGAGACAGCCTTTACCGGTTGTGCATACTTCAAGTCGAGTATCGCGGGATTTTCCGGCGTACAGGGGGTCTGGATCCGCCAGTAAGTAAATTGATCAAAATCCACGGCATGTGCCGCGGGCCAGTTCTCCTCCCCACAATAGCCATGCCTCACATTGTTGGCGGTAACCTGTATGGGAGGCAGGGGCCGAAGGAGTTTCTCTTTGAAGGCCACCACAGCCACATCCTGATAGACATCCAGCCGGGTTAAGGGTTGAGGCAAGGGTTCCTGAAAAGTGGCGGGACCATCAATCTGGCTCTCTGTATAGACCAATTGTTTCGCGCCATCCTCCTTGCCAATCCACCAACCGCCATGTGACCAGCCATCCAGGATACTGGCGGAGAGAGTCATCCCACCCTCATGCCCCAAGCGCAACATTTCACCAAACCAGGCATCCCATTCCGGGCTGAGCATTTTGGGTTCCTGTGGCAGGGGCAATCCACCGGCGTTGATAGTCTGCATGTGCATGATCCCGCCAATGCCCTTCTCCTTCATCGCGGCAATGTCGCGGGCCATTCCTTCGGGGTCGCCATACCCGCCCTCAAACCACCAGTAGACCCAGGGTTTGGCCTCAAGCGGCGGGGTGGAGAACCCTTCTACCAGGTCATCCTGGGAAGATAGAGACTGTGCCTCCCCCCAGATCGAGTACCCGGCCACCAATCCCGCCAACATCAACTGCGCTACCAGTTTAGTAATTTCCATTATCGAGTCCTTTTCTTGACGATTCACATTCGATTTCAGTTCATCCAAAAAACGGCGGTTGAACTCCCTGCCACAGCCGGCTGTGGGTCCCAAAAACAGTCCTCCGGGGATTACGGGATGATTCCTTGGATATCTTCCCCAACAGCCTTGGCCACTTGAGAGGCTTCCTCTTCAGAACCAACAGAATATCCGGCCTTGAGAGACCAATTCCAGCTCACCCGATGGGTGAGTACACTCCAGCTTCCGTTTTGGTTTCATCCCCCTGATCTTCTTCAACTTATTACTTTGCTTCAGTCGCCAAAAATGGTTTTGAGGGTCAACGGCCAGACTCATTGGCTGTGGTGTTTCACCAAAGGCACTCTCACTTACTATCAAATAGACCGCTCGCGTGGTCACGAGGGTTTACAGCATTTCTTCCATGAGGCCCTCCTGGTACCTGGTGAGTCCGCCCCCAAACGCACCCATCTGATCAACTGACCCGTAAAACCTGCTGCAATCCCGGTGTCACACAGCTCGTCAAACGCTTGGGCATGCTCCCCTTTGCTCCAGGTGAATCAGACCCATTCGAAACCGAACAGCTCCGCGGCACGAAGCTGGATGTGCAGGCGGACCTTGGAACCAGGAGGAACTCGATGGGAGGTCTCTCCTCTCCAACAAACCACCTTGTTATGATCATCACCGGTGATCACATCACAGTCATTTACTGAACGTCCCTCAATGCCTGTCAGGCCTATACGTAGTGCGCCCGCGCGCCGCGCACGCGCGTTGATCTTCAATGATTCACCAGCTGCCTCGATCTCGAAAGTGTGAAATTCGCCCTCCTCTTCTGCCTCAAGGGAACATAGTCTCCCCTCTGGCCACCAAGCCCAACCGGTTTCGCTGGAGAATACCTCAGACCAACGAGGATATTTGTGGGGCTGCTTCCAAGCACGAAAGGGAATCCCGATTCGATCAGTACCGAGATTCACAAGATCCTTACCCGCTACCAGATACTCACCATCCCATTCACCGGGATCTCCAGGTTTGAGGATCGGACCTCCGGGAACACGGTTCCAGTGGATCCCATCCTCACTTGAAAACATGTGCACTTCCGATGTCTGGGTATATCTCCTGTACAACTCAGGGAACAGGAAATGATATCCTGAAAGACCTGGATAGAATGTATGTGCGTTTGTGTAAACATCCCATGTGAATGGGTCTTCAAGGGTTGGTCCAAGCATTCGTTCAACAGGTCCCCAGCGGCGGAAATCATCAGACTCCGCCCTGGCAATCACACGGCGGCGCCCTGGATACAGGCGTGTGTACAGGACATACTTTCCAAGCCAGGAATCATAGTAAACAGTGTTATCAGTATCCCCTTTGTGGATCATCAGGGGTTCCGGGAGTAGTTTCCAATCCAATCCATCCGGAGAGACCATTCCAAAGAGGCAAGAAACTGAATCCCTGGTGATACGTTCATCCCGGTATCGAGGATGACGACTAAGATATTCACTCAACAATGCCTCCGGGACTGATAGCACCCCAGCATTAAAGATCCCCTTGTACCGTTCTTCAGAAGGCCCATGTGGATCCATGAAGAAATAGTCGCCATCGGCGCCAGTGACATTCGGAGGTTTGATTTGAGGACAATTGGTCCAATCCCATTCGTATCCATCCTTTGATTCACCATAGCGGACAATCAGGGATTCAATAGGAGCTGTAGAGTAGGATCCTTTGTCCTGACCCGTAAGATATACAGATTTGAGAAACCAAGAACGGTACAAACCACCTTCCTGAAGAACCCGGGCTGGAAGGCGGTTGATTGGGCCTTCTTTCCGGGCGGGCTGCGCCCGAAGACGGATCCCGCGCGGGAGAAGACACGGATCCGCCAGAGCCTCGATTGGGCTGCCTGGAGGTCCCGCCACAGGGAGAGTCTCACCTTCTGGTGTCATCCATCGAAGGTCGCCCGGATCAATGTGCCGGTAATCCGTAAATAGAAACCGTTTTGGTGTTGGGAAAGCCTCACCCCCCGCGGAATTCCCTGTCACGCAAGCCTGATTCTGTTGAACCTGTGCTGAGGCAATCCCGCCAAAGCCAATAGATAAGAATGAACCGAAAACCTCCAGGAAACGCCGTCTCTGCATCATATTGATTCTCCAAAGATAAGGAATCCGCCACCAATGCTTCAGAGGTGTTTTTATGTTCAACCTCGATCCATAGCTGATTTAATTGATAGATGGTACAATGAGTTCTTTGTCTTGGGCAGCGGTAAAAATTCATTGCATGAGAGGTCACCTCTCTGATGCCAGTGACCTTTCCTCCTCAAGAAGAAAACTACCCAGCAAAAACTGAACAGGTGGAATAGATGGATCCACTGGCTGATGGAAGATTGTCCCAGAGAAGAATCCATGAGGCGGAATCGAAGGTGCTTTCCAAGAGAGTTCAAGGCCAATGCACCCTTGACTGTGGTGGCGAAGAGATCAATCCTGGAGAAGGATAACAACAGATGCTTCCGAATCTCATGGCGTCAAACATGATAGCAGACCATTGACTGTTGCAGGCCGGCTGAGCAAGGAGGAATTCTCCATGAAGAAATTTCAGTCTGTTCCGCGCCACAAGTCATTATTTTTCGTCAGGAGACTCATTTCAGTCTTCATCTTCGTTAGTCTCCTGGTAATGACAGGTTCTTACTCACAAGGGGTGGATGTGAATGCAACTGACATCATCGGAGATAGAGTTTTCTTTGCTTCAGGACTTCGTATTGGAGAGGTTACCCAAACGGGAGCGATCGTGTGGACACGCTTGACGGCATTTCCACAACGTAACTGGGACGGAATTATTCCAGACCCTTCGACTAGCTCAACGCGTGTCAATGTGAAAACCTACGATATTCCGGTCCAAAATTGGGAAGGGGCCGTTACGGGTGCCTCTGGAGAGGTCCGGCTTGTGATTTCAGTATCACCCGAAATGGTCCATGCCGTATATACTGATTGGGCTCCAGTTTTTTGGAGTGTTGATTTCACTCACAAGTTTCATTTGAAAGGTCTTTCCCCCGCGGTCCGGTACTTTGTCCGGGCAGAGGGGCGAAAAAGAAAGGAAGGCCCTATCGAAAAATCCGTACTGGCAACCTTCACCACAGCTCCCAACGCAGATGAATGGTATCACATCACTTTTACGGTGATATCATGTCAGATGTACTTCCACAGGGAGGACAAGGACGGTTTCAAGATTTACCCGGCCATGAGCCGGCTGGATCCACCTTCTCCCCACTACCCCGATTTCATCATTTCGACCGGCGACAGTGTCTATTATGACCGTGATAACCCACGTGCCCGAACAGTAGACCTCTGCCGTTTGCATTGGCAGCGGATGTATTCACTTCCCTGGCTGTTGGAGTTCCACAGGTTTGTTCCAGGCTATTGGGAGAAGGATGACCATGACACTTTCTTCGATGACTGTTGGAGGTCTTATGAAGCTCCCTGGATCTCACCTCTGACATATGACCAGGGCGTGAGTGTTTTCAGAGAACAGAATCCGGTACCGGATTCGCTTTTCCGAACGATCCGTTGGGGACAAGGTGTCCAAATCTGGTTGACCGACTCCCGGGATTTTCGTTCCGCGAATGACTCACCGGATGGGCCGGAAAAGACCATCTGGGGGGATGAAAACAAGAGATGGCTCCAGAAAAGTATCTTGGAAAGCGATGCGGCATTCCGGATTCTAGTCAGTCCCACTGCCCTCGTTGGGCCAGATAATGCGAATAAGCAAGACTCCCATGCCAACAAAGCTTTCGCTCATGAGGGCAATGAGTTCCGGAACTGGACACTTGAACAGAAACTCTCCAACTTCTATGTCATAAACGGCGATCGGCATTGGCAATACATGTCAACCGATCCAGCCACTGGCTTGCGCGAGTTTTCGCACGGTCCCGCGAGTGACATCCACGCATTCAAAGGTCCTGGGGAGGATCCTGCATATCACTCTTTTTACCGCAGTGGAGGCGGGTTCATCAGCGTAACAGTCAGAAAGGGAAGTCAGAAAGCCCTTGTGCATCCACAGCGGATACTCGATGAAAAAGGTGTCCCAACGATCCTGTTCCGGTTTCATGACGTAGATGGGAAAGTGTTGTACGAGTACCGGGATACTGCTTTTCCAAAGTGAACGGATGTTCTCAGGAACTGGCAATTACTAATCAATCCCAGTCCGATATCCCAAATAAAATTTTTTCGATCCAATACCTCCAGGAGGAAAAAAGAAATATATATTCTGACACGAGTAATTCTTTCCAGAAAATTTGATGGACCTTGCGGGTGCCGTCATGCGGCATGGGGGAGTGTCTCTTTATTGGATTCCTCATTCTTGTCTCATCAGATTTGATTTATGAGTGCATTTGAAAGGCGGGATTGGCCATGGAGAAGGTCTATACCTCCATATCGCCATTGTGTCAAAAAGGAATTGCTCTCCCATCGGGGATGATCTATCTTGCCTTGTCTGAAAAGGTTTTCATAGGCGATTCGCTACATTCCTGATGGTAACTGCGGGATTGCCAGAACAGGATTCGCATCAAGAACCCCATTAAGGAGGAAAAACTAATGGAAACTTGTGGTAACTGCCGAATATCACGCCGCTTATTGTATGGATTCCCGGTTTCCCTGGGCCTTTTGGTTGTGATGGCCGTAACCCCCAAAATCAGTCACTCGATGTACCACGACAAGGGTTATGGGGAGCCCTACGAGCTTCTCGGAAAGCGGATCGTGTTCACGACTTGGTATTGGGTGCGCCCCGGACAAATGGACTGGCGCGATGATGAGGGCAAAAGCGTCTTCGCCGACAAAGGTGTCATGGCGGGTCCCCTCGACTCGCATTTCATCAACATCGATGGCCCCTGGGGTGTTCGGCTGATCGCCGAACAGGCCGAACGTGGCCGACTGGAGATCAAGCCTGAACACGCTTGGGAGGCCAAAGGAATTAGGGTCGCTGAAATGCTTCAAGCTGAGGGGATAATTCGCGGCTGGGGATCCTGCACGGACGAGGACGGCGCCAATCATGGGTGTTACCTCGAATCCACCGACGGATTCACTTGGATACGGCCTAAGCTTGGGTTGGTCGACTACAAAGGAAGCAAGGAAAATAATCTCACTCCCGGAGGTCCTTCGGGACATGTCTTTATCGATCCCAATGCACCCCCGCATGAGCGATTCAAATCAGTGGCCAACAGCCGGTTCGATCCAGAGAAATTCAAGACCTACAAAGAGAACCACCCATGGTCGGTGATGGCGACAGAGACTGATCCGGGTGAGGTACACGCCATTTTCGGATACGTGTCACCTGACGGATTTCAATGGAGGCAGATTGAGGAACCGCTCAGTGTTGAAGTCAGTGATGGTGACCAAAGTGTGTACTGGGATCCAAAACTGAAAAAGTATGTGCTCTACGCGCGTTCCTATTTCGTTGGTCCCCGCGCCGAGGGTTATCCCCTTAAACACGAGCGCCGTCACCAATTTATTCACCGTCGCGCCATCGGTAGAAGCGAGTCCTGGGATTTCTTCCATTTCCCACTGTCCGAAATCGTGATAGAAACCGCCAACGATATGGGGCCCACGGATACTTTTTACCTCAATGCCAGAACCACGATTCCTGGAGTCCCCGATTCGCATGTGATGTTTCCTTCGCGGTACATTCTTGAGAACGACAGCACCGCAATGGATCTATATACAAGCTATGATGGCAAGTCCTGGCACATAGCTCCCGGTTCGCCGCTTCTGCGCCCATCGAATTTCGGCCAATGGGATGGTGGCTGCATATTCATTTATCCCAACTTGGTGGAGCGTGGCAACGGTGATTGGATGATCCTTTATCGTGGAGACATTTTTCCTCACAAGTATCCGCGGGGACTGCAGGCCAGCGGCTGGGGGATCGCGGTCTGGCCCAAAGGGCGGTTGATGGCCATCGAGGCTCAGGGGAAGGGAGGCTTCACAACTCCCTCCTTCCTGGCGCCGGGAGAAAAGCTGGTCATCAATGCCCTCACCGATAGAGTCGGAGAAATCCGCTTGGAGGTTGCAGATTTTTACGGTAATACAATACCTGGCCGGTCCTTTGCGGAATCGATCCCAATTGTGGGGGATCAGTTCCGCACTCCGGTGCGTTGGGATGGAGCCGCGGATCTGGGGATTAAACCAGGCGAACCAATTGTCCTTCGTTTCCTGATGGAGAAGGCCAAGATCTATGGACTCGATTTCGAATAGGCGCGAGTTTTCTCCCGGAGTACTGGACGGAGTTGAGCCTTTATGCGGGAACAACTTCTTTTTCTGTCCTTGCCATCTCTCATCTTCCTGAGAAGCATGACGCGAAAAACACGGGGTGGCCATGATGTTAACAAGACAGTTATGATTTGGGCACATGAAAGGGAGAAAGAGAACCGGTCTTGATCGGGCTGCCGGAGAGCTGCAAATTCTCACCTTAACGGACTGCTGTTCTAAGGGGGGAGAGAGACATCCGTGAGTTGGGCTGAGATCAAATGGAAGACAGGGAATCAGGCGTTCGGGAAGACTTCGGGTGGGATCCCTTTCCGCATTTCGATTTCTCCCCCCTTCCTTAGTAGTCCTTGCTTCGATCCAGCAGGAATCCGGCTTCGCCTCGAACACGCTCATCTCAGACTCCTGCGTGGCTTTGATGACCTGCTCTGCCTGGAAGGCCTGAGCGGCGTCGAACACCTCCCTCATCAGATCGAGACAGCGCGGAAGGTCTTGCGGCATTTCCGTTCGCGGGCGCTACTGGCGGATGAAGTCGGCTTGGGTAAGACCATTGAGGCTTGTCTCCTGATTCGGGAATATCTATTGCGAGGGTTGGCCCGAAGAATCCTGATCCTGGTCCCTGCTCCCCTTGTTTCACAGTGGGATGAGGAGCTACGTACCAAATTCGGCCTGGAGTTTTTAGTTGCTGGGAAAGGGTCGAACCATGCCGGTGCGGAATACTGGATGCAGAACGACCTTGTCCTTTCTTCGATCTCACTGGCCAAGGCCCGTGCTCATTTTGACGATGTGACCGCGGCACATTGGGATCTGGTGGTGGTCGATGAAGCCCACCATTGCAAGAACCGGACAACACGGAATTGGCTGTTGGTGAATGCCCTCAAACGCCGGGCACTGTTCCTTCTAACCGCCACACCGGTGCAGAACAACCTGCTGGAACTTTATAACCTACTCACCCTCCTGGAACCAGGTCATTTGAAAACCGAGAGCGATTTCAAGAAAACCTATGTGACTCGAGGGAATCCACGCGATCCACGTAACCGGGAAAAGCTGCGAGGGTTGCTCCGTGAGGTCATGATCCGCAATACACGCAGCTTGGTTCACCTGGACCTACCGCCCCGCTACGCTCAGACCATGGTTGTCCATCCAGATCCCGAAGAAAGAGATCTCTACCATCACTTGGATGAATACCTTCGTGCCCTACGGGGTGAGGACCATGATGTCAAGAGACATGAGGAGAATGGAGAACGAGAGTACGGTGAAAACAGTGACACGGATTTCCCGCTGCTGAAGGCTCTTTCGGACAGAATGCCCAAGGTACCAGCCAATTGTGGTTCCTTGACTCGCCATCAGTTGAGTTACTTGTTGTCGGCGGCTGGCAGTCATCCGGCTGCACTTGCCCCCATGCTGGAAAGAATCGCCGCGGATGACCCGGTAGCTCAATCTCTGCTGCGGAATTGCCGGCGGATTGATGTTTCCGCCAAGGAGAGGAAGCTCATCGAGCTCCTGGAGAAGAACCGCGCAGACAAGACCCTTGTCTTCGCGAACTTTCAGGCAACCCTTCGACGGCTGCAGACGGTGTTGTCAAGGGTGGGAATTGCTTTCTCAGTTTTTTCGGGAGAGCAGAGTGCTTCGGAGAAGGATCGCGCGGTGGAGGAATTCCGGCAGCAAGTGCCGGTCATGCTGTGCAGTGAGTCAGGCGGTGAGGGCCGCAACCTTCAATTCGCCAACACACTGATCAACTTTGACCTGCCTTGGAATCCCATGCGCATCGAGCAGCGGGTGGGCAGGATTCACCGGATCGGTCAGACGAGAGAGGTGTTTGTTTTTAACCTGTGTACCGCGGGTTCTCTTGAGGAGCGCATCCTGCGCCTCCTTGACACAAAGATCCGGATGTTTGAACTGGTGGTGGGTGAGGTGGGTTCCATCCTTGGCAATCTGGAAGGGGGAGAGGAATTCGAAAAAGTGGTCTTGGATCTGTGGATGCATTCACACTCGAAGAGCGATCTAGACAGCGCCTTTGAGCAACTCGGCGATGCGTTGTTGAACGCTCAGGAGGAGTATCTCAAGACGAAAGAATTGGATGACGCCTTGTTTGGGGACGATTACGAATAATGAAAGAGTCCATCCAGGAACGTTTGCGATGCTTCACGGAGAGCATTCTCTCCCGGCGAGGGGCTTTGGTAGACTGGCCCAAGACAATGGAGGGACTGCCCGGGTTAGCAATTGTCCCACCGGAGGTGGCATCGATCCTGGGATGCGGGGACATGCTTCCCCTCTGTTTTCAGGGTGATGGAGATGGCTTGGGAGTGAACCTGGCCTCCGATTTTCTGGATCGAATCCACCCTCTGGTTGAGGGTGAGCCGAACACCTGTCCCGCCCGGATCGCGTCGCTCTATTTGAAACAGAGCGATATGACCAAACCTGTCGCCGATGCCTTCACCTGGCATAACGCCAAAGTAACCATACAGATGAGTCAACCGGCGCGAGTGGAGTATCAGACCTGGCATTTTCAAGCCATGCTTTGTTCGGAGGACCAGTGGGAAGGTGTGGTTACGGCAACCCTGAACTGATCGAGTGGAGCTCAGGTGAATCTACCGGATCCTCTGGGATGGCCAGATCTGGAAGCGTGGTCCCCATCTCCAGCGGGGCTTCCAGCCACCTATTTACAGGCAGCCCGTTGTGTTCTTGATATGGTCGAAAAGTCCTCAGCAAGTTTTGTTGCGCGAATGGAATCCCGTCTGGAGCGCGACCGCCGCCGTTTGCGCGAGTATTACTCTGCTCTGATCACTGAGGCGGAGCATAAGCATGAGAGGTTTAAGCACGCTCTCATCCCGCAGGAAGACCTCGAGGCCACAAAACGAGCTGTGGATCTCGAGCTGCGGAGGAAGCTGGCGGAAATGGAGGAGCGATACTCCCTTCAGGTCGAGCTTGCCCCTGTTTGTCTGGTCCGAACCGACTTGCCCACATTGGCAATACAGTGCAAGGTCCAGAGAAAGAGAGCGGTACGGATTCACACCCTGTATTGGAACGCAGTCACCAAGACCCTCGAACCGATATGCTGCGCAAGGTGCGGGCGAAGCACTTTCTCGGTAGTCTTTTCAGACAACGAAGTGGATGCCCTCTGTCCTGCCTGCGGATCGCACTCCGCCTAGCAGGCTATTCCATTTGTGTTTGTGGATAAAGCCGCTTGAGTTTGATCCTGTAGGCCACCCGCTTTCCATTCACTGTCCACTAAAGATAAAAGGAAGAAAACTTCCAAAATCTCGCTGCCCTGACATTACAAAGAAGTTGACCTGTTCCCTTTCCGCCACTTGACATTGCCAGCTCATAACGTTAGCTGATAGCCATATTTTTTACTTTTCCAGACTGGCCGTGCTGTTTTCTATTCCCTTAGTGAATGAGGAGTATGCTTTTCCCCTCATCATCTCAAATTGGGATGTCTATCCCACCCGTGAAAGGAGACCACTAAAATGGATCGAGGCGAGTTTCAACCTACACCCCTGTTGGATTTTACCAAGGATGAGAACCGTGAAAACATGAAAACTGCCATCACACAAGTTGAGTCTCAATTCGGACGCGAATACTCACTGGTGATCGGCGGTAAACGCATTGAGGCCAAAGACCAGTTCTTTTCACACAACCCTGCTCAGTGGGACCAGATTGTGGGGATATTCCAGAAAGGAACACCCATTGAAGCAGTGGAGGCACTCGAAACTGCGTGCAAGGTATTTGAGGAATGGAAGTGGACACCGGCAGAGACTCGAGCCAATTACTGTTTCAAGGTTGCTGAGATCCTCCGTAAACGCCGCTTTGAAATCAACGC